>JACEMX010000078.1 GCA_013867335.1 Candidatus Nitrosomaritimum aestuariumsis | reverse complement strand
CAACTGGGATTGATCTTGTTACATATGGTCTAAATTCTGCTACTCCTTTACCTGCTTGTTTTGCCATTATTCTTTAATCTCCACAACTACATATGATACGGATTTTGCAATAGGTCTGCATTCTGCAGTAAGTACGTGATCTCCTAATTTCACTTGCATGCATCCAGGTACATGTGCATGAATTGTGTTTGTACTTCTTGCATATCTTTTGAATTTACTAAAGTATACTGGTGCCTCTTTTTGCAGAGTCACTGTTTGCTTTGCTTTATCTCCTGTGATTTTACCGTCAAATAATTTTCCACGAATGGATAACCTTCCATGAAATGGACAATGAACATCTTTACACTCTTTTGTAGGTGTCTTTACGTCTAGCCCTATGTTTTGAGTCATACTTTTCCTCCTAATCTGTCAAAGGATCTTTTTTCAATCTTGGAACCATCTACGGAGACTTTGTTGTTTTGTAAAGAGAAACTCCAAATATTATTGGCTTTTGGGATTGATTTTATTCCTTTTTTGGTAGTTAGTGTAAACATTGATTTTGTTTCATTGGTTATCGTTCCATTTAATCCTATGAATTGTTTATTGGATGACTGGGTAATTTGTGTGTCTAGTCCAATGAATTCATGTTTCATAATGTTATCTGCTGTTATCATTTCTTTTTCATCTCGTTTAGGTGTGTAAGCATTCTTGCAATATCGTGTCTTAGTGCCTTTATTTTTCCACTTTCTTTTCGCAATGTTCCTTTTGATCCGTCTACTCTTAATTTTCCAAGCTCACTTCTTGTTTCTTGAATTTTACTTTTAAGGTCTTTTTCGTTTAGGGCACGTATAGTTTTCATGCTAATGCGAGTCATTACTTTAATGTCTCCTCTACTTCTTCAAGAGTTTCTATCTCTTTCATTTTTTCTTCTTCTAATGCAATTCTTTCTGATTCTGATTTTGCAGTGTCTTTTTTCCCTTCTACTTTGACTACCTCTACTTTGACATCTTCAATTGCAACTTCCTCTACTTTGATTTTTGTTTCTTCTGATTTTTCTTTCTTTGGCTTTTCTTTTTGTTCCTTCTTTAGTTCAAATTCTGGAACAAATTTTTCTTTTCTTGCAATTCTAATTCTGATTCCAATTAATCCCATTGCAGTACCAACATGTGCAATATCTTCTGCTACAATTACTTCTGCATGATGCCCTGCTCTTGGTAAAACCCCTGCAGTGTGTTTTTCAAATGCAGAACGGTCACCACGAAGCTTTCCTGAAATTGTAATTTGAACTCCCATTGCGCCTCCTTCCATGATTTGCTTTAGTGTCCACATTGTTGCTCTTCTAAAGGCAGTTCCTCGCTCAAGGTGGGCTGCCATTCTATTACACATCACACTAGGAGATAATTCTGGCTTTTCAATTTCATTAACTGAGATTTGTGGGTTCTTTAATCCAAAGTCTGTGGATAGTTTTTCTGTCAGTTCTCTGATTCCTGAACCCTTTCTTCCAATTACGATTCCTGGCCTTGTAACATGTAGTGCTACTCTGGTACCAGTTGGTGTTTTTGAAATTTCAGCATGGGAAAATCCTGCCTCTTTAATTGCATCTCTTAGATAATCTTTGAGAAGCATCATGTTGTAGTTATCTTTGATTACGTTTTTGACTGATGACATTTTAAATCTCCTGAGCTACTAGCT
>JACEMX010000126.1 GCA_013867335.1 Candidatus Nitrosomaritimum aestuariumsis | reverse complement strand
GAATAACAGCAAAAGTTGACGGTTCATATGCAATACTATTTGAAAACATCAAAGAAAGCGACTTTAGATTAGTGGCGAATCTTGTAGGCACAAGAACCAGGTTTTCCCAAGCAGTGGGAAGCAGCGAGGCAAAAATTCACGACAAGGTAATTTCTGCCATAAGAAAGGCAAAAAAACCCAAAACTTCTCCAAAGGGGAAATTCCTGGAAAACACATCACATGATCTGTCGATTTTACCCATCGTAACTCACTTTGAAAAAGAATCAGGCCCTTTCATCACCTCTTCTGTAGCATACGCAAAAAATCCCGAAACTGGAAAACAAAATTCCTCATTTCATAGAATGATGCCAATCGACAAGACTCACTTTTCAATTAGAATGGTTGAGGATAGACACCTCCATCGTTGTTTTGTTGATGCAAAAGAACATGGAGACGATCTAAAAATTGCAATTACAGTTGGCGTACATCCTGCGATCTCAATTGCAAGCGCATATCAGGCCGAATGGGGAAAAGATGAAATCGATATTGCGAATTCTTTGTTGGGAGGAAAACTCACCCTATCAAAGTTACCCTTTACAGGATTGAATGTTCCATCTGGAACTGAAATCGTCATGGAAGGTAAAATCCTACAAGACAAAACTCACCCCGAGTGGATGGTAGAAATGCTTCAGACATATGATCACCACCGCAATCAACCTGTTTTCGAATTAGAAAATCTTTACTTTAGAAATAATCCTATATTCCATGATGTTTTGTCTGGTTTTGCTGAACATCGTTTACTAATGGGAATGCCAATAGAATCCAAACTTAATGGAGAATTAAAAAAAGCACACCCACAAACCAAACAAGTCTCCATGACTAATGGTGGATGTAATTGGTTACATGCAGTAGTACAAATAAAAAAGAAAACAGATTCAGATGCAAAAAAAATCATCAAAAAGACCTTTGAATCACATCGTTCCTTAAAACAGGTAACTGTTGTAGATGAAGATATTGATCCCAACAATGCAGAATCAGTAGAATATGCTATGGCTACTAGATTTCAGGCAGATAAGGATTTGGTAATTCTTACTAAAGTACGTGGGTCTAGCCTAGACCCATCAAGTGATCAAAAGAAATTACAGACAGCAAAAATGGGCATAGATGCTACTAGACCATTAACTAAAAGGCCTGAAGGATTTGAATTAGCAAAAATTCCAAAAATTGAAAAAATTAAACTTGAAGACTATTTCAAATAACAAAATACAGAAACTAATTAAATTACATTAAATCTAAAACTATTACTTGCAAAAAAAATCTGAGCGTTACTTTAAGGAATATCTTGAAAATATCACAAATGACCAACTAGTTCAGTTTTATGATGATATTGAATGGACACCTTTTCCAGTCTTAGTCATAAAAGAATATCAGAATCGATTCAAGCCTAAGAACAAAAAAGAAGTTCTTCAAAAACTAAAAACACACACTGCAATTGCAAAAGAAAAATCAAAAGAATTGAGAGAACTAGCTAAAACAAAAGGATCAAAAACTGCAAAAGAAATTCAAACAAGAGGAAAAAAACTTACAAAATCAATCAGCGATGCAAAGTTCATCTCATCTGAAAAAAATCTACTCATTTTAGAAAAATTGGCTGGCCTTAACAAGAAAGGAATTATTACGACTAAAGAATTTAATG
>JACEMX010000085.1 GCA_013867335.1 Candidatus Nitrosomaritimum aestuariumsis | reverse complement strand
TGAGAAGAAATGAATCTTGAACCATTTGGAGAAAAATGCAAGTGCGGCCACCTTGAAAGCCAGCATCACTCTACAGCACCCACGTACAAGATACCTCGTAATCCTATGGAGGTTGGATTCTATTTCCCACATCCCAATATTACTACCGTAAAAAGAACATCATGCAAGGTATGTGATTGCAAAGAATTTACAACTGGAAAAACAGATAGAGGCTTTTGGAGAGGTCTTTCAAGCTGATTTTAATAAAATTCTGAGGATTGTTTTGAATTTAGATTTCGGTAAAAACTCATTTAAAATGATGATAGCCCAAGTCTTTTAGCTTGACTAACTTGTCCTTTTGAACAAATACTCCTGTGCCCTTTATCACTTTTCCAATTTCTAAAATTGGTGTCTTTGTAGTCTTTGCAATACTGTTAATCTTTGATTTGTATTTTGCTGGAACAGTAAATACAATCTCGTACTCTTCTCCTGTATGAAACACAAGTGAATCAAAACTTTTCTTGTAACTTTTTGCAAACTGTTCTACTCCCTTCTTGAAAGGAATGTTCTCTACAACGAACTTACATTTGCTTTGTCTTGCCATCTCGTTTAGGGTAGCAGATAAACCGTCACTTGAATCCATTGAAGATGTAAAGTACGAGCTTGCCTTTAATCCAAACTTGAGTCGTGGTGATGGCCTTAACACAGATTTTATTGCAGCTTTTGCAAAACCATCCTTTGCTTTGATTTTTTTTAGTAGAATTTGTAAACCTGCACCAGTAAGACCAAACGGACCACTTGCAAAAATCAAATCTCCTGGCTTGGCACCTTTTCTTTTGGGTATTTTTTTTGCAGAGCCAAACAAGCATACATGAAAAACTAATTCCTTTCCTTGATTGGTGTCACCACCCAAAATTTTTAATCCAAATTCCTTTGATGCACTCTTTACTCCTAGGGCAATCTCAGACACCTCTTTTGCAGAAATTTTTGAGGGTAAATTGACTGAAATTATCCCAAATTCTGGCTTTACACCCTTTGATGCAAAGTCACTAACAGAGGCAACAATGCTCTTTCTAGCCGCATCTTTTAGGCTCATTTGAGGCGGGATATCTGTTGATTCCACTAAGGTATCGACTTTGACTATAATCTGGGTGTTACCAATACAAAATGACTCTACGTCTTCTGCAACAAACTGTTTGTTTCCCAATGCAGTTTGAAATTTTTTAATAATTTCAGTCTCATCTAACTTCTTCATAGCACTGCTTCACTAACTCTATTGACTCTTTAACAATACTGTTGCATTTTTGCTCATCATTTGATTCAGCTGACACTCGAATAATGTCTTCAGTGTTTGATTTTCTAATCAAGACCCAGCTGTCCTCATCAATTATTCCCTTTATTCCATCCAGTGTAATTACTTCAGAGTATTTTTGCCCAAGCTTATCTGTAACTTTTTGTATTACTTTATCATGAACTGCCGAGTTCACACTTGTCTTATCTCTGATTTGTGTATAGTTTTCCATAAATCTCAAAACATCATTGAACTGACTAGTTCCAAGCATTGATGCAATTAATCCGCTGGTAAGAATTCCATCTCTGCAGAAATTAAACTCGGGCAAGATAAATCCTGCACTGCTACCTTCACCTCCAGCTTGCGCCTCTGATTTTATCATCAAATCAATTACGTTGGCTTCTCCAACCTTTGAGCGCTGGACTGCTCCGCCGTTTTGTTTGATGAACTTTTCAACTGAAACACTAGTGTCAATG
>JACEMX010000113.1 GCA_013867335.1 Candidatus Nitrosomaritimum aestuariumsis | reverse complement strand
TCCATGGCTTCTTTAATTCCAGAAATTGAAATCATGTTTAATTTCTTGGAATAAAATTCTGGTAGAATCGAAACTAGACCTATTTGGAAATTTTTCTGGACTTCAGTAAGGAATAACAAATCCTCCATGCCGGAAATGTATTTGGTTGGATTTCGAAGTTTTTCAATAGATAATCTCTCCTCTATGTATTGCTGAAGTGCATCAGAGCCCAAACCTGCTTTACACTCTGCAACTAAAACTGCTAGCCCACCATTTTGTATTGCGTTCGAGCAGTTCCAAAGAGACGAAAGAGATTTACTTAGAGTATCATTGCTAGAGTCTTTTCCTGTACTAATTATCATAGATTTTTGTTTCCCAATATCTTGAATGGCAAATGACTCCATGGTTTTGGTAAGAGAGATAGTTTCAGATGGGTGTCCAATTGAAAAATCAACTATCCCTTTGGAGTTTGCAACAACTTCAATTCCTTTAATTTCAAAATTATTCGCAAACTTTTTTGCCTCCTCAAGGCTTTCAGTAGGTTGACCAGGGGTTGGAAGATTTCCTTTTCTTTTTGCATATGCAGATAGCATTTGTTCTTGGCCGAATTTTCTTATTAGACGTGTGGCAATGCTTTCATATCCAAATAATCCATCAAATTCCATTTCTGCAATAAAGAAGAGATTAGAATTTGTCAGTTCACCAGTATCAAATTCATTAATAGAGCTCCCCTCTGGCATCCCAGCTTTTACTTGATGCATTATCTTTTTTTCAGCTAAAACATTTGGGAATGGGAGAGATTTTTGCTCACATATAGTAAATAATGAATTGATGATTTTTTGAATAGATTTGGAATTATGTAAAACCACCAAATCCATTGGTTTTGATAAATTCAGAGATCCAAGTTTTTCATTAATGGCAGAATCCTCCAAAATTGTACCTTCAGAATCAATTTTTTTCTCCAAATTTTCGGCCCTAATGTCTAAAACAACGTCAGTTATTCCATAATTCAACCAGATCTCAGGCACAATACATGAAGCAATACAAACCAAAATAAATCCAGTGAAGTTAATTTTGGTATGGATTTTGTGAAAGAGTTTTCAACATTTCTTTATGAAAATAAAATAATTCAATTTGGAGATTTTACTCTAGCCAGTGGAAAGAAGAGCTCCTATTATGTGGATTTAAGACTGGTCCCAAGTTATCCACATGAGTTTCGAAAGATGGTAAAATACCTACAAAACGAGATAATCAAAGATATTGGATTAGACCAGTTTGATTCTCTGGTCTCAGTTCCTACAGGTGGTTTGGTTATTGCCTCTGCTCTGGCCATAGAAACAGTAAAGCCATTAATCTATGTTAGAAGTAAACCAAAAGATTATGGGACATCAAAATCAGTAGAAGGAAAAATACATGATGGATTAAAGGTTGTGATGATAGATGATGTAGCCACAACAGGAGGATCTGTGGTAAATGGCATTAAATCTCTCAAAGAAGCTGAAGTGGAGATAAAAGATGCGTATGTAATTGTAAATCGAATGGAGGGAGCAGATGAGGCACTCAAAGAACAAGGAGTAAACTTACACTCTATAACAAATGTGATGCAAATCACAAAAGCTTTGCATGAGCAAAATTTGGTGGATGATAGTATTTTACAAAAAGTACAAGATCAAATTAATGTAAAATAAGTAATGGCAGCTCAGACAAATGCCTTCCAATCATCATTCAGATATAACTCTGATTCTTCATTGCGGCCACTGAATTTTATCTCTAGTCATTTTAAAACTAATAGAATTGTTAGGATTCAAGCCAAAGATTTCTAATATTTTGGAATTTTGATGATGAAGCGAGTCGGATTTATTTCTACGTTGACTGATCCATTATGCATTTCAATGATATTTTTTACAGTTGCAAGCCCAAGACCGGTTCCTTGTTGTTTTGTGGTAAATAATGGTTCAAAGATTTTATCCTTATTTTGTGAATCTATACCAGTTCCAGAATCTTCGATTGTAATGTAACATATTGAATCTTTTTCTTCAATTGAAATGGTAATTTTCCCTTTTTTGTTGCCTATTGCCTGAACCGAATTTAAGATGAGATTGGTAAATGCTCGTTCCAGTTGTATTGAATCAACATTTACCTTAAACATACACTCTGAAATTTCTAAAGATATGGCTTCTGGTATAGGTATATTCTGAATAGAAGTTCGTATTAAATTTCCTATATTGACTTCTTCTTTTTTTAGGCGGTTTTTATGTAAAAAGTTCAATACATCATTTACCTGATGTGAAATTCTAAAAATATTATTATCTATTTTGTCAAAATACTCCTTTAGTTTTTGATCTGAATTTTTTTTATTTATTATGTCAAGAGATAATTTTATGTTGTTCAATGGGTTTCTAATGTCGTGTGCAATTTTTGCAGACAATTCCCCAATAGCAGAGAGTCTTTCATTTTTTATCATTGCATCTTGATTTTCCTGAAGGCTTTGGGTCAATTGATGATTTTTCTTTACATTTTTGAAAACAAAATATGTTATTACAATTAGGAATATCTGCATCAAACCTAACAAGGAATAGGCTTCTACTTTTTTCTGTTTTGCATCAACTAGAAAATTTTCCTCCAAGATTGTTGCAAATAATGACCATTCCTTGGACTGTAATTTTACAGTGGTGTGAAATACATGCAAGTCTAGATCAGAATCATAAAAATAAGCATTAGGGTTTGATGCAAATTTTAAGAAGTTTTCTGAGGCCTTTCCATGTTCTGTGATATCATCTGTGTTTGCTATTACTATCCCATTATTATCTAGTAGAATAATTGATGTGTCTTCGTCTCGAAAATTGTCTAGGTACAATGTAAGAAATTCTAAATCCATTCCACCTCCCCACATTCCAATAAGATCTCCTTCTTCAGAATACAACTGTGTGGAGATTACTATTATGGGATGATTAGTAGCTGAAGATACAAAAACCTCAGAGACAAAAGTCTCTTTGGAATTTAATACTCCTTGAAACCACTCCCTGTCTGCAAAATTAAATTTTGATAAAGATAATTGATCAGAAAATGGCTCTAGTAGGTACATTTGGCCATCAAGTGTTGTGATTCCAAATGACTGAAATCCAAACTCTTCAATAAAATATCTCGCAGTTGTTCGTTTATTGGATTCTACATCTTCTGGAATTCCACCGATTGACTCATCGAATAAATCAGCATGAGGAAGGGTTTTCCATTCTGGTTGTTTTGCGATTCCCTCTTGGGCTTTTATGATTATTGCAAAATCGGATTCAATTTTTTGTTTCTGCAAAAATATTTTGTCTTTCATCTCTAACAATTTTTGGTCTACTTTTTGCTCATAACTAGACTCAATGATGTATACGCCTCCAAGTATGATTAAAGTTGGAATAATCAAAATGGATAAAATCCAATATGGGAATGTCAATCAAATAGTAACTTGTAGAGCATCATTAAAAGAATTATTGGCACAAGCTTTTTTCATGATTTGATAGATTCGAGTAACTAATTTTGTAGGCAAAAAATTTGCATGGGCCCGAAGGGCTTCGATCCCTTGGCTCACCGGTTATGAGCCGGTTACTCTACCAAGCTGAGTTACGGGCCCTACAAAAATGGAATATATCTGCAGTTTAAAATGTTATCAGCTTAACAGTATGCTTCATAGCAACTGTCAAGCAAGAGGTTTTGTGCAGAGATGGATTTTTCTGCAATTTGTATTAATTCATCTGTGTTTGTAGAAGATGTCTCCAAGATGTTTCTCCAAGCGGCTGCATGTCTGATGTCGGCTTCGGTGTGCAATTTGAAATATTCTGTAGCATCATCACTTGACATTCCGTAGAACTTTGCCATACCATCTAGTTTTGTTTGGCTGATTTTTGGGATTTCTTTTTCAAAGGCATACATTGCACAAGAGCCTCCCTCATAGGTATTCATTAGTTCTTTCAAATCGGCGACTGCTTTTTTGGTCTTTTCGAGGCCTTCGTAATTGGCAAGTTCTCCTTCAGAAATTCCAAGTTCTCCAGCAAATTTTATCCAAGGCTGAATATGGTCTGCCTCTTCTTGTTGATTGTCAACTAATTCAGGTATTACTGATTCTGGAGCCTTTTCTATTATTGGACTCATGAATCCAGGTACTGCTTTTACAAGCTGAAAATACTCTTTAGAATACCCTGCCAAAGATTCTACGGTTAATTTTCCATCAGACCACATTTCGTAAAATGGGTGTTTTAGTAAGCTTCTCTCTTCAATCATTTCATCGATTCTTTTTATCAAATTCATATGACAACTCCTAAATCGCCAATAAAAAAATCTTTGTGGTTTACAAAAGATTTTATGGATAAAATATTGAATTTTGTTGGGTTCCAGTGGTGTAGACCGGTCAAGCATACTGCCCTTTCAAGGCAGTGATCCCGGGTTCAAAATCTTACGATGAAAATCCCGGCTGGAGCACCAAGATTTATTTAGTAATGACAGAGGTTTGTCTTTAGGCCATCTTGGACAGGAAAAATTTAGAGATTAATCCTCTACTTGAAACCTATGGAAAATATATTGATAAAATTAATCAATCACTAGATAAAGAATTAGATCTATATTCTGAATCAGAGTTTATTGAGCCTTTGAAATATTCTCTAGATGGAGGAAAACGAATTAGACCAATTATTCTTGTTTTAGCTGCAGAAAGCATAGGCAAAGTTGATGATAACACTCTAGCAGCATCGTGTGCAGTAGAATTTTTGCATATGGAATCTATTATTCATGACGACATTATTGATAATGAAACACTGAGGAGACAAAGAGATCCATTCCATATCAAATATGGGTATAACACAAGTGTGTTAACTGGAGACTTTGTTTTAGGATTAATTCTTGGAATTTCCTCAAGACTAGATAATGCAAGGATAACGAAGGAATTGGCGAGCACTGCAATGCTTATGAGTGAAGGAGAAATGATTGAAAATCGATTAGAGACTAGCGAGGATGTTACATTTGATGACTATCTGAAAGTAATTGAATACAAAACAGCTGTTGCATTTCAAGCAGCATCAAGAATTGGAGCAATCATTGGTAAGGGAACTGAAGAAGAAATTGAATCGCTTACAGAGTATGGTAAGAATATTGGAATAGCATATCAAATTAGAGATGATTTATTGGATTGGAAAAATGAAGACAAGTTATTCAATTTACTCATAAAGAAGAGTTCTGATCCAAGAGATGTTTTTGATAAAATGGAAGAGATGCTAAAAGAATATTCTGATAAAGCCAGAAAGGGATTGAGAAAAATCCCTGATAATGACGCAAAGAATAATCTAGAAAATTTAATAAAATTTACAATGTTTAAGGCATAAGACCTAAACTAACTATTGGAGTTGCATACTCTACAAATTTGATAATTGGATCTGGATAGACACCGAATCCAACTAGGAATATTATCGAGAACACTACAACTGCAATTACGGATTTTGGTTCTGAAACTCTTTTTTCTGTTTCTCCCTCAAAGTACATTCGTCTCATAATCCAACCATAGTAAGCTAGTGATAAAGCACTGTTAAGAACACCTGCTATTGCAAGCCATGGCGCCCACCATAAAGCAGAACTTGCATCCAAGGCACCGCCAAAGAGCATCAACTTACTCCAGAAACCGGCAAGAGGAGGAACACCGGCAAGAGCCAGTAGTGAAATTACTAGTCCAAGCGAAGTGATGGGCATTTTTCTACCAAGACCCTTTAGTTTATCTAAATTAGTAACGGCAAGAGTTGTTACAATTCCAGCAACTGCAATGAAGGCCATTCCTTTCATTACAGCATGGTTTAGTATTTGGAATAATGAACCCTGTAATCCAAGTGAGCTGTATGGCGATACTGCAAGTCCAATCAAGATATATCCAGCATGTGCGATACTGGAATACGCCAACATCCTTGATAGGTTCTTTTGCATAATTGCTGCAACGTTACCAATAGTCATAGTCATTATTGCCAAAATACCCAAAGCTAAGGTCCAATCAAGATTAAGGACTACCATTCCAAGAACCACTATTCTTATTGTTGCTGCAAATCCTGCCTTTTTGGTACCAGCTGCTAAAAGGGTAGTGATGGTCGGAGGAGAACCTTCGTAAGTATCAGGAAGCCATTGATGGAATGGAACTAATCCCATCTTGAATCCAAATCCTGCAATAAACATTCCTACAGATAGCAATGCTAGTGGAAGTAGTCCTGGATCTAAGTTAGAATATCCTTGGATAACTTCGCCAATGTTAGTAGAGCCGGTAATTCCATATGTTATTGAAATTCCGTAAACGATTATTGCAGATGATAGTGCGCCAAATAAGAAGTACTTTAGTGCAGCTTCATTTGATTGTGGGTTTCTCTTTATGAATCCAACAAGAGCATATGTTGGAATACTCATCAACTCCCATGCAACAAATAACATAATCAAGTCAGTAGAATATGCAACCAGTACCATACCGATTGTGGATAGTAAAATCAAAGAGTAGTAGATTGCAGGATAGTTGTGTTTTCTCATGTAATTGAATGAGCCAACTGTTGTGAAGATTGCAACAATTAGCATAGCAATTGCAAAGAAGCCACCAAACGCATCATCTACTATAACATCTTCAGAAAATAGGGCTGATGGAACGACATTATCGTTTATGAATTGATAACCAACATATCCAATGGAAGCAATTAATGCTGCAAATGCAATTACAGCGTAAAATGAGTTGGATCCTTTTTCTTTTCTTATTACATTAATTACGGGTAAAATAACTCCGGCAACACCAAGTATTGCTATTATTACCAGTGGGGTTGAAGTAATTTCTAACATTTCATAATCCTCCTATATCAACAAAATCAGAACTACAAAGAGTAATCCTGCTCCAAATACGAATAGGTATGATTGAGTCACACCTGTCTGTGTTCCTTGTACTACTTTGGCACCCCATCCAGCAGCTTTTTGGAATCCATCGTTCATTCCATAGTCTATAGCTGTTCTCTCAAAGTACCTGAATACGGCTCTTGCAAGCCATAATGGGGCTACAACAAAGCACCAGTAGATTATTGCGTTAAGATACCATCTGTTTAACATAACTTTGTGAATTGCATAGAAAAAGATGTTAGAGTTTACAAATTTTACAGGATCCACCCAACGTCCTATGTAGAAGATGTAACCTAGTCCAATACCAACTGAGAATGCAACAAGTGAAGATCCTAATGCCACTGGATTAAGTCCATCTAGTGGTGCTGGTAGAATTGAATCTCCGTTTTCATGATATTCTGTGTGAATGCCAAATGAATGATCTAAATATTCTGTGAATAAGTGATGGATATTTTCTTCAGCAGATAATCCGATTAAACCAATACCGATTGTTAGAACTGCAAGGATACCATAAGGAACCCACATTGAAAGGGAGGCTTCATGAATGTGATGTCCTTCTTCTTCCATTTTTTCGATGTGTTTGCTCTTCTTTCCAAAGAAAACAAGACCCAACATTCTAGTTGTATAAAATGCGGTTATTATTGCAGTCAAGACTGCGATAGCAAAGAGTGGTAATGCCCATTCATTTCCAGACTCATAAACTGCTGCAAATATCGCATCTTTACTCCAGAAGCCTGTTGTGATAAATGGAGCTCCCATTAAGCCAAGACCTGCTGCCCACATGAAGGCGTATGTTTTTTTCATGTGTTTACGTAGACCGCCCATATCAGACATGAATCTAGAACCTACTACATGCAGTAATGAGCCTGCTGCCATAAAGAGAGAAGCCTTGAACATTGCGTGAGAAATCAAGTGGAAGAATCCTGCTGTGTATCCATCAACATATTGATGAGATAGTCCTGCAACACCAAGTGCCATCATCATGTAACCAATTTGGGAGCCAGTAGAATATGCAAGTACTTTCTTTATCTCTTGATTAACCATACCTTGAGTAGCAAGTAGTAATGCGGTAATTGCACCAACCCATGCTACAATTTCAAAGAATTGTTCTGCCATTATTCCTGCTGCAGCCAATGCAAATACGATTGGTCCTATTCTAGCAACAAGGAACACACCTGCTTTTACCATTGTTGCAGCATGAATTAATGCAGAAACTGCAGTTGGACCTGTCATTGCCTCTAAGAGCCACTCGTTTAGTGGGAATTGTGCGGATTTTCCTACGGCACCGCCAAATAACAATACAAAAGCCGGTACAAGTAGTCCTTGGGCAGACATTGCTTCGGCCCATCCCAGGTCACCCATTAATTCTTTAAATCCAAATGTTCCGGCAAACAAAAATATCAAAAGCATACCTGCAATCATCATCACATCTCCAACTTTGGTCATGATGAAGGCCTTCATTCCTGCATGTGTTGGAGCATAGTAATCTAATAGACCCAAAACAGTTCTCCCTTCTGTTCCAACATGGTCCTTTTTCTTATCACGATACCAGAAACTAATCAGAGCATATGATGCCAGTCCGACGCCTTCCCATCCGAAAAAGACTTGAAGTAAGTTGTCAGATAAGACAATGATTTGCATTGAACCAATAAAGAACATCATCCAGAACCAGAATCGGGTAATGTCTTTGTCACCCTTCATGTATCCTGTACTGTAAATCATAATCAAGAAGGAAATCCAACCTACTACATTTGCCATAATTACAGATAGTGGATCTGCAAGAACTCCTCCTTTCAAGCCAATTGCTTCAATCCAAGTAATCTGGTGATGAACTTCACTAGCATCTAATGTGACTGGAATAAGTGATGCAGCTGAAAGTGCACTCATCAATGCAAATCCTACTGCAACATATCCTGTAAGATTCTTTGAGGCTTTACCAACTGCCGGCATGATAAGTGCGGCAATAAACGGTAAAATCCAGACTAACCATGCAGCAGTAGAAGTTGCCTCAAATGGTAAACCAATAATTTCTGTTGCCAATTTCTAAACCCCCAACACTCCTTGCATGTATGGAATTATTGTTTTCAAGAAGATGTCTGGATAGATTCCAACTACGACGGTAAATCCTGCAAGAACCATCATTGGAGCTGTCATATACCAGCTTCCTTCTTTTACATTTTCAAGATGTTCTGGTGTCTTACCAAAGAATACTCGTTTTAACATCCAGAGAATATATGACATGGTAAGGGCAGTTGCCACAAGACCCAATCCAAATGTAACAGCTCTAACTGTGGAACCTTCTTCGATGGCAGTCTCTAATGCACCATAAAATAGAATCCATTCGCCCATAAATCCACTAGTTGGTGGGACACCCATTATTGTCAGAGCACCAATTACAGCACATACTGCCGTAATTGGCATTTTTCCTGCAAGGCCACCTAGTTTTGTAATGCTACGTGTTCCAACTTTTACGATGATAATTCCTGCCATCATGAAGAGGATGCCTTTTCCTAAAGCGTGTGTTACGTACATCATTTCGGCTCCCGCTAAGCCAAGTGCTGACATGGAACCAATTCCAAATAGTATGTAACCCATCTGACTGATACTAGAATATGCAAGTAAACGTTTGAGGTCATCTTGCATCAAGGCCATAGCACCACCATAAATCATAGTAACAAGACCCCAGATGTGGAACCAAATTGATAATTCTGCAAAAGTGGAAGGTAGGAATTCAACAATTAATCTAAAGATACCATAGGCGCCAATTCCGATCATGGCGGGAGACAAAAGAGCACTGATGGGTGTCGGTGCCGAACCGTGAACATAGGGCAGCCATATATGGAACATGAAAACTGCCAGTTTAACACCTAGACCAATTGCAATTGCAATGGCCGAAAGCATAACGATGTCTTCTGGAATAGCTGACTCTTGGATATCTGCAAAGTCAAAGCTTCCAATTGTTAGGCCAATCATCAAAAAGCCCAATAACAAAACAACTGCTCCTGCATGCGTCCAGAATAGGAACATTAAACCAATTTTTCTTCTTGGTCCATCTCCCCAGATGGCCACCAAAAAGAAACCTGGGATAAGCATAACTTCAAAGAAAATATAAAATTCAATCAGATTTGTTGCAAGGACAGTTCCAAGCATGCCCATTGCAAAAACAAGATACAATGCAAAGTAAAGTCCTGATTTAGCATTGACATATTTTGTAAGAGATGTAGATTCTACTACTGCCGATTGTCCACCACTTGATTGTATTTGCTTTTGTTCTTCCTCATATTGTTCATGAAATTTGTGAATCATGTATGGTTTTGAATAGAGGACAAGAATTGTACTTAGCACGTAAATTATTATTGCAAATGGTGATGCCAAGCCATCCATCAAGAATCCAAATTCTCCAAACATCTCTGTCCATGGATAATGTTCTTCAGTAGTGCCATTAAGGGCAGCCTGGATGACAAGAATTGTTGTGTATAGTAAGATTGCAAAAGTAAACCACATTGCTGGGGTGGGACCCATTTTTCTTCCTATAATATAGGCAACTGGGGATAACAGTAGAGGTATGAAAACTGCCTGTAAGAGTGCGTATTCCATTAGCCTTTCAAGCTCCTAAAGTCAGCGATATCGATATTATGATACATGCGGTATGCCACAATTATCAAAGAAAGTCCTACTGCCACTTCTGCTGCAGCAATTGCAATTGAGAATAAGGCCAAAGTCTGGCCACCACTGTGAGGTAAAAATCGTCCAAATGCAACCATGTTAAGATTTGCAGCATTAATTACAATTTCAATAGCAAATAACATTCTAATGGCATTTCTTTTTACTGAAAGACCGTAAATTCCGATACCCAATAGGGCAACAGAGACCAAAATAAACTCAGTTAACTCGTTGGCCATTCTCCTCATCTACCCTTCTTGCTAAAACGAGTGCACCTGTTACTGCACCTGATAATATCAGACCCATCAAGATTAGTGCAGGCCAATAATATGTCAAAAAGTCATCACCTATTTCCCTAAAGTCTACAGCAGGTTCATCAGTTGTAATTTGTTTAATTCCAGAATCTAGAATTACTGCACCTAGTGCAACCATGAAAACTAGCATTAATGCAATTCCGACAAATTTTCTTCTTTTGTCTTCTACTTTCTTGAAAATAAGTTCCCGTTTTACTAACATGACTGTAAACAAGATCAAAACGGCGATAGAACCAACATATACTGCGAGTTGGAACATTGCAACAAATGGCGAGTCCAGTAGAATAAAGAATCCAGCTATACCACCAAGGGTTCCCATCAAGGCAATTGAACCATAAACTAATGACCTTAATTCCAAAGCAGCAATTGCACTACCAATTGTAATTACAGATAAAGCAAGAAATGCAGCATCAGCCATGAGTTGCACCCCTATTGGAAATTTGTATTTCAGAATCTTGAGCTACTTCTGGTTTAACTGCAAGTTGAGCAGGAGTGTAAATCAAGCCTTCTTTACTAAATGAAGATAATTCATAGTCATTTGTCATATACAATGCATAAAATGGACAAGCATCTACACACAGTCCACAAAAAACACATTTACCATAATCAATTTGTGGCATGATGGATTTTTTATTTTGTTTCCATTCTTCTGGAACCTTTACCATTCCTATTGCTTCAGCAACACCTTCACAAGCAATTGAACATAATTGACATCCAGTACAGTGATCATGGAATAACATGTGTCTTCCTTTGAGGCCAGCTATTCCTACTCCTGTTGATGGATCAAATTGATATCCATCTCCAACAAATTTTAGTTTCTCTTCAGGATATCTAAGGGTAAATCGTTTAAGTGCGATGTGCTTAATTCCTGAATTTAGTGCCCTGATTATCCCTGTTGCAGTTCCCATTACAATATACCTCCTGGTCCCAAGATTCCAGCATAGAGCAAGCCGAGTGCTATAAAGATGTTAACGAAGGCTAATCCAATTAATTTCTTCCATCCCAGATCGAGAAGCATGTCTACTCTGATACGTGGGAATACACCTCTGGGTAAAAGTATGAAAAATATTACTCCGACAGTTTTTAGAACGAACCATACTGTTCCATTAAGCATTTCTTGTGAGAATAGAGGAAGTCCTGGGAATTGAGCAGTTACTGGTCCAAGTTCTATACCTTCGGTAATTATTTCCTCTGGGAAGGGTGGCCAAATCATCGGTCCGTTCCAACCACCTAAGAAAAGTACTACGAATAGTGCTGCAAATGAATAAAGTTTGAGATAAGTTCCTAATTGTACTAAACCATACATCATTCCAGAAAATTCAGTTAACCATCCTGCAACAATTTCACTTTCTGCTTCTGGCAGGTCAAATGGAATTCTTTCAAGCTCAGCAAGCATCGTAATGAAGAAGACGATGGCACCTATTGGTAGAAATATTATCCAAGGAAATGAGGATTGGCTGGCGGTAATTTCAGAGAGATTTAGAGTTCCTGTTAAAATAACTACTCCAAGTAATGAAAGAATCAAAGGAATTTCAAATGAAACCATTTGGTATAATGCACGGATACCACCGATGAATGGGAACTTGCTGTTAGCAGACCATGCAGACAGAATAGTTATGATTGGGAAAAATCCAATTACTGCAAATACTGCTAAAAGACCTACATCCAAATCGGCTACAACCCATCCTGGTGCTACCGGGATAAGGGCTACAAAAGCAGCTGCTGTTGCGACAAACAAAACAGGAGCTGCCCAGAAAATCGGTTTATCGGCTTTAGCTGGAATAATAATTTCCTTGGAAATTAATTTTAAGCCATCACCCATTAATTGTAAAATACCTTCTACTTTACCACAATAAAATGGTCCAACTCTAAGTTGGAGTTTTGCCAACATTTTTCTTTCCACAAAGATAGTTCCTGCTGCAATTAATGCAGCAAAACCAAATCCAGGGAATGCTGCAATTCTAAAGAGATCAGTTGCCATGAAGGCTTTCAGAATAGGTATTGATCTTGAAGGGTCAGCCAGCCAGGTAAGTGCAAGGAATGGTGTAAGTAATTCGCCATTAATTACAGGCATTTCTATGTAAAATAGAATAAACTGAATGGCTGGTAGGCCAATCAAAGTTAGGATTAAGAGAATCCAAAATATATTATCAAGAATCGATTTGACAAATTCACTAAGTTTGAAATTTGGTGCAATGACTGACATTTATCTATCTGCCTCCACTGGCCAATAATTAAGACTCCAATAAACGGATGGCATGTTTCCTAGTTTTTCTCCTATGAGAAGATGAGGTAGTGCAATCAGGTTTCTGAATGAAGGAACACTTAGTTTTACTCTGTATGGCTCTACCTTTTTGTCTGATACAATGTAACAACCTAGCGCACCTCTTCCAGATTCAATGCGCTTGTAAACTGAACCAATCTCTCCTTTTGGATTTGGTTTTAGTTTTACTCTAACAGAACCTGACTTTGGCATCTTTTGTAGCGCATCTCTAATAATTCTACAACTTTCCATCATGTCAAGCCATGGAATTCTAGATCTTGCATAAGAGTCTCCGCTTTTCATGACATTTGTTTCAAAATCTAATTCATCATAAACATCGTAAGGCTCTTTCTTTCTTACATCATAATCAACACCACTGGCTCGTAGAACAGAACCTGTAGTTCCTAATTTTATAGCATTTTCTCTTGTTAAGACACCTGTGTTTTCGGTTCTTGAGATTAAAATAGGATTGTTATAGAAGACATCAGCGTATTCTTTAATTCGTTTTTCAAAGTAGTTTACTTGCCTTAAACAGACGTCTTCAAAGTTAGCAGGTAAGTCATTTCTAATTCCTCCTGGAATGAAATAAGAATGTGTAACTCTAGCGCCAGTCATTTTTTCCATAAGATCAATTAAGAGCTCACGGTCACCTGCAGGCCACATGAACATTGTAGAGTGTCCCAAAAAGATTCCGTAAATTGCTAGCCAGTATTGTGTGTATATGCATCGATTTAATTCCGAAGCAATAACTCGAATGTATTTTGCACGTTCAGGTATTTCAAGTCCTAAGAGTTCTTCTGCAGCTAAAACATAAGGATACAAGATATTACAAGAATCATGAATTACAGGTCTTTCTAAATGGGGAACGTTTAGTGTGTAGTTTCTATATTCCGCCATTTTCTCTTCACCACGATGAACATAGCCGGGATCAGGATCGCATGCAACAATATAGTCACCATCAATTTGAACAATTATTCTCATATGGCCAGAACCTGGATGTTGCGGGCCTACATTGAGAGTCATAATTCTCTCGTCTGCTTTTTGGATTGCCAATCCTGGAGGTAATGTTGGTGAACTCATTTCTATCTACCCTTGTTCCTAAAGTCTTTTCTTAACGGTGGTAAATCAGCCCAATCTTCTGGTAACAATAATCGCCTGTTATCTGGATGACCTTCAAAGTAAACTCCTAACATTTCAAAAACTTCTCTTTCGTGAAATTCTACACTGTAGAATATATCTCTAAGACTAGGAAGTTTGGTTGCATCATTTCCTGGAATTGGATCTTCTTCTCTTTGTGCTCTAGTTGCCAATTCAAGAACTTGTCGACTAAGGGTTGGATCAGTGTAAGAACTTAGATGATAAACGACTTCAATTTCTTTGTCAGTTGGATAATCTACTCCTGCGACAGAATCAACATGATCATAATTCAAAGTGTCTCTGGCAAATTCTGCAACATCATGAATGTCATCTCTTCCCACCTTGATTCCCACTCTATCTGGTTTTACAAAGGATATGGTGGTCTTTTCTCCAAATTTTTCTATTATTTTATCGGCAATTCCTTTTTCAAAGGCTGGTAATTCAGGCTCTTCTTTAGCAGGTGCAGGCTTTGATGCAGCTGGCTTTTCTTCTGCAGGTTTTGCGACTGCAGGTTTTTCAGGAGTCTTAGTTTCGGCAGGTTTAGATTCCTCAGGTTTTTTTTCGATTGTTTCTTTATCTGAATCCGAACTCATTATACAAACTTCCTAGCCTTCATCCTCTTGATTTTTTCTTGTAATAACATACAACCTTGAATAAGAGTTTCAGGTCTAGGTGGACAACCTGGAACATACACATCTACGGGTATAACACCATCAATACCTGGAAGGACATTGTAGGAATCAAAATACAATCCTCCGGTAATGGCGCAAGCACCCATTGCAATTACATATTTTGGTTCTGGCATTTGATCATAAACTAAACGTAAACGTGGTGCCATCTTTCTTGTAATAGTTCCTTGAACTACAACTAGATCACATTGTCTAAGTGATCCGAATGCTTCTATGATACCAAATCGTTCAACGTCATATCTTGGACTAGATGCTGCTCCAAACTCAACACTGCAACAAGCTGTTTCAATGTGTACGGGCCAAAGGGACCAAATTCTTCCCCAATTGATTGCATAGCCTAACGGCTTATCAATTGCTTTTTCTAAAATATCTCCAAGTTTTCCTACAAACACATTTGCATTTTGTGGAGTAATTAGATCTTTTATCAATTCAATCCCTCACAATAGTAAATTTGATTTGTATAAATAACTACCAAATATTTCTCCTCCCAGATTGCTGTAAGGCAAAAGCCATTGCACCGAATATGATTGCTAGAAATCCAATTATCGGTAATGTTGCTTCTTTTGGAAGATACAAAATAGTACTTCCCCAAGCATAAAGGAAAATTGCAACTACATCAAATACTACAAACATAAGAATATACGCATAATATTGCATCATGAAATGAGTTCGTCCTTCACCTGACGGAACTTGTCCGCATTCCATAGGCAAAAATTTTACAGGATTACTTCGTTTTCGCGGAGAAATCATTCTGGAAATCACTAGTGCAGGTGCCATGGCAGCTACGGCAAAGCCAAACATCAATACCACGGTACTATAATTGCCCGCTAATTCCCCGACCAATTTAGCTTTGAACCCAAGTTTTTGTATAAAAAGGTATGCACATTTTTTTGATCAAAAAATTCCTCATTAATTTTTTGTAAACTACTTTATAGGATAACCACCAGAAGCGATCATGTCATTGAATATTGGAGATATAGCTCCTAACTTTGAGCTTCCAGATACCGATCTAAAAATGCGGACTTTGGAAGAATTTAAAGGGAAAAAAATAGTATTGTCATTTTTTGTCGCTGCAAGTTCTCCTGTGTGTGAAAATGAGTTATGCACATTCAGAGACTCTTGGGATGAGATATCAAATCTTAACGCTCAAGTGATCGCAATAAGTAATGATGGTCCATTTGCAAACAAAGCTTTTGCAGAAAAACACAACTTCAATTTTCCATTATTGGGAGATTACAACAGTAAGACAATTCGTGATTATGATGTGCTTATGAAAGATTTGCTGCACATCAAAGATTACAATGCTGCAAAACGTTCCGTGTTTGTAATAACAGAAGATGGAAAAATAGGATACAAGTGGGTATCAGAAGATCCTCTGAAAGAACCAAACTACGACGAGATTAAGGAATCTCTAAAATAAGAAATTTTATTTCTTTTTTATTCTATTTCTGCAATTACGTCGCCTTTAGCTACACTGGCGCCATCTTTAATTTTGATAGATTTTATTGAGCCAGCTTTGTGAGCCTTAACTGCAACTTGCATTTTCATGGATTCTAAAGTACAAACAACGTCACCTTGATTTACAGTGTCACCATCTTGTACAGCAATTGATACAACCTTTCCTGGAATTTGACTTTTTAATGCTAATTGACCCTCACCAGGTCCTGAACCGCCAGAGTTTTTGTAAACGATTTCATCAAAATTTGTATGTTGATTTATGGTAACTGGAACATTATCAATTACCAAATTAAATTCGTTAGTACTATTTTCCAGATATTTTGCTTTGTGATATTTTTGATCAAGTAAAAATTCAATTCCTTTTGCATCCATAGTTAGGATTTTGATTTGATGATCATTGTCATTGATTTTGATTATGTATTCACTGTTTCCTAGATTTTCGGTGATCTCCCCAACAAATGCATTTTCGATATCCTGAATTTTATATTCCATTTTTCATCAATCCAGTTTATTCTTCCAATTTGAATTGTCAGTTGTAGAACTTTGAACACGGCTCTTGAAGTATTCAGAATGTATGATTGCTGCAGCCAAAGCAGCGTCACTTTTTTCTATTTTTTCATTTTTCAAGTCTTCTTTTAATTTTTCAATCATATCATAACGTTTTAGGAAATCAGTTGAAAGTTCTCCCTTCTTGTATTGCTCACTTTGAAGGATTGTTTTGTAAAGAGGAATTGAAGTTTCTACTCCTTGAACATACATGTCGTTTAATGCGTTGAGCATTCTAGTTCTTGATTCTTCAAATGTCTGTCCCCATGTGCAAAGTTTAGCCATCAAGGAATCATAAAATGGAGAAACAGTACAACCTGGGTAAAGATACGTATCACACCTCACACTAGGACCAGCAGGGATTGTTACATCAGGTACCGGGCCAGTTGATGGTGCAAAGTCCAAAAATGTATCCTCAGCATTAATTCTACATTCAATTGCATAGCCATTCATCTTTAGGTCTTTTTGTTTGAATGGAAGTGGTTCTCCATTTGCAATATCAATTTGTAATTTAACAAAGTCCAATCCTGAAACCATTTCACTGATAGGATGTTCTACTTGCAATCTAGCATTAATCTCAATAAAATAAAATTCACCATTATCGGCTCTGAGAAATTCTGCTGTGCCAAGATTAGTATAATCAACTGCTTCTGCTGCTCGAACAACTATTTCGCCAATTTCTTCTCTTTTTGCTTCATCCACTACAGGAGACGGTGTTTGTTCAATTAGTTTTTGGTTTCGTCTTTGAATAGAGCACTCTCTCTCAAAGAGATGGACAGCATTACCATGTTTATCTCTACACATCTGATATTCAATGTGTCTTGTTTTTTCTAAGAATTTTTCAACAATGATGGCAGATTTTCCTACGGCAGCTATAGATTCAGATGTTACTGTTTCAAAACCTTCACGTAATTCTTTGTCATTTGTTACAATTCTAATTCCTCTACCACCGCCACCATAAACTGATTTTAACATGACAGGATATCCAATATCATTTGCAACTTTGGCTGCATCATCTGCATCTTTTACTAATCCAGGACTTCCAGGAACTGTAGGAACTTTTGCTTTTAACATTGCAGCCTTACATTCCATCTTATCACCACAAAGATTCATAGAATCTGCAGATGGGCCAATGAAATTGATTTTATTTTTTTCACATAGTCTTGCAAAGTCATCGTTTTCAGAAAGGAAACCATAACCAGGATGTACAGCATCGGCTCCTGAGGATAACATCACATCAAGGATTTTTTCTTGATTAAGATATGATTTGGCAGGAGCTGCTTCTCCAATATGATAAGCTTCACTTGCTTGTTTTACGTGAAGTGAATTGTAATCTTCGTCCGAATAAACTGCCACGGTTTTAATTCCTAATGCTTTACATGTTTTGATTACACGTAATGCAATTTCTCCTCTATTTGCGATAAGAACTTTCTCAATCATATTAATCACAAATTGATATTTCCATGTTTTCTTGGAAGTTGTTTTTCTCGTTTATTTGCTAGCATTTCAAGAGCTTTAATCAACATAGGTCTAGTTTCTGCGGGATCAATTACATTATCAACTGTTCCATGTGATGCGGCAACGTAAGGATTTTCAAATTTTTCTGCAAATTCATCTATTAGATCCTTTTTGAAAGATTCAGGATCTTTAGCATCTGCAAGTTCTTTTCTATACATTATTTTTACTGCTGCCTCTGCTCCCAAAACTGCACATCTGGCAGTTGGCCAAGCATAATTTACGTCTGTTCTGAGATTTTTACTTCCCATGGCAATGTAAGCACCACCATACGCCTTTCCAATTACTAGAGTAATTCTAGGAACAGTGGCCTCACAGTAAGCATACAAAAGTTTACTGCCATGTCTAATGATTCCATTATGTTCTTGATTTGAACCAGGCATGTATCCTGGGGTGTCTACTAGAGTGATTAGGGGAATATTGAATGCATCGCAGAATCTAATGAATCGTGAAGCTTTGTTTGAAGAATCTATGTCAAGGGCTCCTGCAAGATGCATTGGTTGGTTTGCAACTATTCCTACAACTTTACCATTCATTCTTCCGTAACCTACAATAATATTTGGAGCAAACAATTCATGAATCTCGAAGAATTCGTTGTTGTCGACAATTGAATTTATGATTTCTTTCATATCGTATGGCTGTAGTGGATTATCTGGAATGATATTGATCAAATTATGATCTAACCTATTTGGATCATCATCTGTCTTTTGTTTTGGTGGTTCTTCTGTATTATTTTGTGGAAGGAATGAAATTAATTTTTTAATGTAATCCATACATTCGTATTCGTTTTGAGCCACAAAGTGTGCCACTCCACTTTTAGTTCCATGTGTCATTGCACCACCAAGATCATCAAATGAGATATCTTCACCTAACACTGTCTTTACAACATCAGGTCCTGTAACAAACATGGTTCCTGCTTTTTCTACCATGATAACAAAATCAGTCATTGCAGGAGAATACACCGAACCTCCAGCTGATGGGCCAATGCTGGCAGTTATTTGTGGAATTACACCTGAAGCTAATTGGTTATGATAGAATATATCTGCAAATCCATCAAGACTCATTATACCTTCTTGTATTCTTGCACCTCCTGAATCCATTATTCCTATGATTGGACAGCCTGTTCGGAGTGCATGATCCATTAATTTTGTAATTTTTTTGGCACCCATTTGACTAAGTGTGCCACCTAAAACGGTAAAGTCATATGCAAATACAAAGATTTGACGGCCATTAACAAGTCCGTATCCTCCAACAACACCATCTGTGTAGAATTTCTTTTTCTGCATATCATATTCATGATAATGATGAGTGGTTAATGGATCGACTTCGGTAAATGTTCCTTCATCTAATAGTAAATCTATCCTCTCTCTTGCTGTAAGTTTTCCCTTGTCATGTTGGGCTTTGATGCGATCTTGTCCTCCACCCTGAGAAGATATTTTTTTTCTCTTCGAAAATTCCTCAATTTTTTCAGAGTGCATCCTGCTTTCTAGGATTACCATCTACTTATTAATTTAGTTGAAAATAGTTTTTGAAGAATGAAATTCGAATTTTGTTGCTTGTAAAACTTTTATAAATTAACGAAAAATTGCCGAAGCAATTTCAGAAATACATTTAACTAAAGTATAGGCGAATAATTCTATATGGTTTCAGAGATGAAAGCCAAGGTGATTTACACCCAGTTGTTAAAGGAAGATCTTGTCATTATACGAATACTTCCAGACGAGGGAATGCCAGAGTACAAGACAGGTCAATTCCTAACCATTGGAGTCAATGTTCCTGCTGAAAATTATAAACTGGTAAGAAGGGCATATTCAATTGCATCTCATCCTGAGAACCGAGATTACTTTGAATTTGTAATTAGATGGGTTAGAAATCCTTTACCTGGACGTGTTACTACTATGCTTTTTTATGCAAGCGAGGGAGATGAAGTAAAATTAGGTTACCCTACAGGTGCAGCTTTACAAATTAATGAAAAACTTCCAAATGGCGAAAAAGACATGAGAAGGATAGTTTGTGTTGGTGGTGGAACAGGTCTTGCACCTTTCATAGCTTTTGCAAACCATATGCATGATGTTGGAGATAAAAGAGAGCTTGTGGTTCTTCATGGAGCAAGTTATGTTGATGAATTAAGCTATAGAAGATTGTTAACTGATTTGGAAGATGAAAGTAAAAAAAGAGGTCCTGAAGAATGGAATTTTAAATATAGAGCTGCCATAAGTAGACCAAAAGAATTCTTCAATCGTTCATGGAGCGGACATGTTGGCAGAGTAGAGTCTTTCTTTAAAGAAGGAAAAAATGGTTTGTCTCCACTTGATGAATTAGTTGGAGAAAAATGCACTCCTGATAATACTTACATCTACATTTGTGGCTATCAAGGAACTATTGATGGAGTCATTGAAAATACCAAGGCACGAGGATTTGTTACGGCTGATGACAAACGTGATGATGGAAGTTATGAGATAAGATACGAGTCTTACGGATAAATTCTAAAGTTAACCATAAAATTTTGTTATTTGAAATAGAGAAAATTTTTTCGAAAAATCTAATATTTCTGTCGTAGGATAAATTGCATCAATGCTTCTTCAGAGTATTCTATACCATGCTCCTCATCAGTATGCTTACCAAATTCCTTTATCACTGCCTCGACTTCACCTTCACTAACAAAATCACACTCAAATCCATAATCTGAACACCTTAATCTTGCCATATTTTGGGAATTATCGGCGTACAATAAAAACTAAGATATTTTTTTAGATAAAAAATATCGGATGAGCTAAATTCTACTAAGGTAGATCAAAAATTGAATTAATTTGAAATTTGAGTCTAATCAGATTTTTCGTCTGATTTTTTTGGTACAGATACTATGCTTTGGGCTACTTTTTTTGTTAATTCCTCAATAATTTTTAATTTGTTTTCGTCTAAATCGCCAAGTTGCTCCATTGCTTTTTCTAATTCTTGTTTTCTTATCGAGTCAACGGACGCAAGAACGTCAGATACAATTGGCTCTGCATTAATTCTTTTCATGGTTGCTTCAATTACCGGTACTTCCTTTGCAATTTGTTTTTCTACATCTGGAACTTTAGCCATTCTAAGGTTTTCATTTTCCTCAACCATTTCGATGATTTGATCTTTAAACATGAGTTTAACTCCAGCTATTGTTGATACCTTGTCGGCAACAGCCCTAGGTTCAGATACATCTAAAATTAAAACTCCTTTTTTCTTGGTCTCAATGATTCGTTTAATGTGTTCAGATTGAATGAGGAAATAATCTGAAGTTGTTGCTACAAAAACTATATCGAATTTATCAAAGCTTGGGAAAACATCTTCCCATTTGATTGGAGTTCCCCCAAGAATTTTAGAAAATCCGGTTGCTCTATCAAGGGTTAAACTGGTAACATCAAATGTGTATCCTTTTCTGTTGAGAGCTTTTGCAACTCTTGCAGCAGATTCACCCGTTCCAATTAATAGAATGTGTTTCTTTTTATCAATTCCTGCATTTTCTTCAGCAATTTTAACTGCGATATCTCCTAAGGATACAACATTTTCTCCAATTCCTGTTGCTTCTCTTATTTGAGTTGCAACACGAATGCATGTATCAAATAGCTTGTTTAGAACTCTACCAGAGGTTTTGGATTCTTTAGATTCTGCAATTGCTGTTTTTAATTGATTGAGAATTTCATTTTTACCTACCACAACAGAATCGAGTCCACATGCTAATTTTAGCAAATTACGGTAAACGTCTGTTCCAGAATAAATTTCCAAAGTTTGATCAAAGTGGTCAATTTCCCATTGATCAAGTTCTGTTAAGGAAGTCCAGGTATCTTGGATTTGATTTATTACAAGACCTTTGGCCTCGGGTCTTCTTGCATCAGGAGAATCTTCAGTATCTAAATTAATTATTAGAAAAATTTCAACTCTACTTGCTGTTTGAATTATTACACATTCAGAAACATCAGAAATTTTTTTAAATTCATTGGCTGCTGCTGGAATATCTTTAAAAGAAAATCTTTCTAATTTATGAATTGGAATATTTTTGTGAGTAAATCGTGCATTAATTATTTTAAAATTGCCTTCTGTCAAACCAAACACCCTATTTACCTAATTTACTCCTTCCACCTTTTGCAGTACGAAAAACATTCATTCCCAGATTATAGTTTTCAAAAAGGTAGTCAATTGTTTTTAGATCTTCTTCCGCTTGATGGAGCTCTTGTTTGCTGGCATCAGGATCTTTTTGTAACTTGGCTAATTTTTCTTCAAGTTCATCTCTAAAGGACTCTATTCCGCTTTCGTAATTTGATTCTCCATGATACTCTGGACTTAGCATGTGTTGAGGCTCATATTTTGGAGTCTGATCTGTTGGTATTTCCACCCTTCTAGAGATTTCATCTTGCTCCTCTGGCGTAAGAATAGGCCTTGGGGGTGCCAATTGATCTTTACGAAGGAAAAATTCTGGTTCGCCCATTTCCCTGCGAAAAATTTGTTCTACAAATCGTTTATTGGTAAAAGAGTCACTGGCTTTTTCAATTACTACTTCTTTTGCTGCTTCTTTGTACTCCTCTTCTAGCGCCTTTTCTGCTGCTTCTTTTGCAACCCTTGATCGTTCTGAAGCGGCTGCAGCCTCTGCTTCTGCAATTGCTGCTAATTCTGATGCAGTCATGCCTGATTTTTTGGATTCGCTAGTTTTTGGGGCATCCTCTTCTTTTGATTCTACTTTTTCTTCTGTTGTAGTAGTTTCTTCGGCCTTTGTTTCTGGAGTCTTGTTAGTATCTTCTTTTTTCTCCTCAGACATCAAAAAATAGAATAATTGAGTAGAATTTTAAGCTTTTAGAATATTTTTTTGATCTGAGGTAAATGAGCGCAGTTAATTCTCTATTTTTTAGGTTTTGAGATTCAATAAGGGCAGTTTTTTCTTTATCGATTTTTGATATGATTCAAATGGATTTTTTTCTCCACTGCATTTTTTACAAATACATAGTT
>JACEMX010000099.1 GCA_013867335.1 Candidatus Nitrosomaritimum aestuariumsis | reverse complement strand
AAAAAGAGTTAGGAGTTACAGGTGGGAAGACTGAGGCCATCAATAAATTTGGAATTGAAAAAATAGTTTCAGAGTGCAAAAATGTTGTAAAAAAATACAATGAGAAATGGGTACAAGTTGATGACCTACTTGGCATGTCATTTAATCATGACAAGGCATATTGGACTTTCAAAGACGAGTTTATCGAACGTGAATGGCAAGTACTCAAAAAAGCACACGAAAATAAAATTCTAGAAGAAGACTTTACAGTAATTGCATATTGTCCTAGTTGCCAAACATCCCTAAGTCATGCAGAAGTTAACCAGGGATATGAAGAAGTCAAAGACCCATCATTATTCTACAAGGTAAAACTCGCAGATGAGGATGCATATCTCATAGTTTGGACTACAATGCCATTTACCCTTGTTACTGATGCAATGGTAGGATTGCACCCAGATGAAGATTATGTTTATGTCAAAGTTGAAAATGAAAGTTGGGTTGTTGGAAAAACAAGACTAGAAGATTTTATGATAGAAGTTAAAATTGAAGATTATAAAGTTGAAAAAACTGTAAAGGGTGCAAAGTTTGAAGGAAAAAAATACATCCACCCATTACTTGACAAAATTCCTCAATTAGCTGAATGTGCAAAACAAGAAAATTTCCATGTTGCAGTATCTGAAGACTTTGTTGATGCAACAACTGGAAGTGGACTTGTTCATCTCTCTCCTGCAAACGGTGAAGAAGACATCAAGATTGCAAACAAAAGAGGAGTCAAAGTATTCAGCCCCATTAATGATGAGGTAAAGTTTACCGAAGATGCCGGAGAATATCAAGGACTCTTTGTCAGAGACGCAGACAGAACAATTGTAGAGGACCTCAAAGATTGTAATGCACTAGTTCGAATTGGCAAAATCAAACACAAGTATCCACTTTGTTGGAGGTCACACCACCCGATTGTGTGGCTGGCACGAAAGGGATGGTTTTACAAACTAGACAGACTAGATAACAAGGCAATTGATGCTGCAGAATCAGTAGAGTATTTCTTTGATCAGCCAAAAAACAGATTCCTAGGGATTATCAAAGAGAGACACCCTTGGTGTATATCCAGAGAAAGAATATGGGGATGTCCATTACCAGTTTGGGATTGTGGAGATTGCGGTGAGAAAAATTGGTTCTTCTCACGTCAAGAAATTATTGATTCATCTGATAGTCTTCCAGATGGCGAGAATTTTGAATTACACAGACCGTGGATTGACAATGTCACAATAAAGTGCAAAAAGTGTTCAAGCACCAATACAAAAAGAGAAGAGTACGTACTGGATACTTGGCACAATAGTGGTTCTGCGCCCTATTCTTCACTAACTGATGATGAATATACAAAGGAAATTCCAGCACCATTCTTTACTGAAGGAATTGATCAAACCAGAGGTTGGGCATATACTCTGTTAATCGAAAATGTAATTCTAAACAATGCTGCAACTCCACCATACAAGTCATTTTTGTTTCAGGGTCACGTCTTAGATGAGAAAGGAGGCAAGATGAGTAAAAGTAAAGGAAATGTAATTGAAGGACAAGAATTACTAGAAAAATACCCAGTTGATTTGGTAAGATTTTATTTTATTTGGAAGGCAAGTCCAATTGAACCACTTAGCTTTAGCACAGAAGAATTAATGTCAAGACCATACCAGGTTATCAATACACTATACAACTTGCATCTTTACTTTAAACAAAATAGTGAGTATGATAATTACAATTCAACAAATACAGTACAGTGGGCAAAAGAAAACAACTTACTATCATCACCTGATATCTG
>JACEMX010000012.1 GCA_013867335.1 Candidatus Nitrosomaritimum aestuariumsis | reverse complement strand
TCGAACGGGATCTGAACCCGCGACCTAACGCTTACGAGGCGTTCGCTCTACCAGGCTGAGCTATCGAGGCACTTTGGGCTTTTTCTGTCAGAGTTTATAAAAAGGCTTTCTGGGTTTGATCAGATGAAAAAAACCATTTCTGGAATTAGAGGTATTTTTGGAGATGACTTGACTTTACGAGAAGTTTTGGAGTTTTCTAACAATTTTTCATCACTAATAAAATCACAAAAATGTGTAATTGGAAAAGATACCAGGCCGTCCGGAGAGATGGTAAAACAGACTGCAACATCTGCTTTGATGCAAAATGGAGTTGATGTTTTTGATCTTGGACTATCACCAACACCAGTTGTTTTTCACGAAGCAAGAAAATATGGCTCAGGAATTATTATCACATCATCACACAATCCAATACAATGGAATGGACTAAAATTCATAATTGATGGGCGTGGAATTAACGAGTCTGAGCTTCCAAAAATTCTAGAACAGCAGGAATTGCAAAAGACCTCAATTGGCCATGAGGAAAAGATAAACTCCACATATCTTGAGCACGCTCAAAATATTGTAGGTCAGGTTGAAAATGCCCCTAAAATTGCAGTTGACATTGGCGGGGGAGCAGCAAAAGAGTATGCCCCAAGACTACTTGAAAAATTAGGGTGCAATGTCGAGGTGCTAAACTCCGATCTGAATAATTGCAGCAGGGGACCAGATCCTACATCAGATAGCTTGTCAGATTTAGTTTCTGCAACATCAAACAAAGACATCGGATTTGCTTTTGATCTTGATGGAGACAGACTAGTTGTTGTAAAGAATGGAAAAAAACAAACACCTGATGTTACACTTGGCTTGGGTGTTGCAAAGTCACTAGACTTGGGTTACAAAAATTTTGTGTTAAGTATTGATACAAGTGTTTCAGTTGAAAAATTCATCAAACAAAACGGCGGAACCGTAAAGCGCTCAAAAGTAGGCGAGGCAAATGTAATTGATTTGATGTTGCAAAGTAACGCGCAGGCTGGTGGAGAGGGAAGCAGTGCCGGATTTGTTTTGCCTGAATTCAATTATTGCAGAGACGGTATTCTTACTAGCGGTTTGATTGCATCGATGCTTGGAACTTCCCAGTTCAATGATATCCTTAGTTTCATGGAAAACTATATTCAAATTCGTGACAAGACCAGTGTTGATTCACAATACCATGACAAGGTAATTGAAAAAGTTGCAGAAAAGTTTGGAGATAATTATTCAGAAGCAATTACTTTAGATGGAATTAAAGGAATTGTTGATGAGGATAGTTGGGTATTGATTAGAAAATCAAACACTGAAGACATTATCAGAATTTCTGCAGAATCAAATGATCAAGATAAATGCAATAGAATTGTTAAAGAATCAACAGAGCTAGTGAAGCAGTGTTATGAAGAAATTAGATGAATCTGAAATAATAAAAAAATTTCAAAGCGTATTTGGAGAGAAAGATTTTGTCTCTGAAGACGTTGAGTCATTTTCAGTAGGCAAGACTCGTGTTATTGTAAAAGTGGATACCTTAGTGGAATCAACAGATATCCCGCCTCAAATGAGCCTAAAAGATGCGGCTAGAAAGAGTATTGTTGCCTCTGTGAGTGACTTTGCATCAAAGGGAGTAAAGCCTGAATTTGGGATAATTTCATTCAATTTACCTGCAACTATTTCTGAAAGAGAGATTTCTGAGATTGCTCAAGGAGTAAAGAGGGCATCGCATGAGTTTGGAGTAAAGATTTTGGGAGGAGACACCAATCAAGGAAAGGAACTAGTTTTTCATGTATGCTTGTTTGGCTCTGCAAAAAAAATACCCAAAAGAGAAGGTG
>JACEMX010000005.1 GCA_013867335.1 Candidatus Nitrosomaritimum aestuariumsis | reverse complement strand
TTTGATTTTATTAAATCAGTCTATTTGATTGGTCCACTTCCAAGTATTCGTATAGTCGTAGATTCTGGCTTTAGTATAACTGCAATGTCACCTTTATGATATGCTATGGGTTTTTCAAAATTTAATTTCAGAGGAGTAATTGATGCAAATTTTGCTGCCTTTATTTGCAACCCTACACTTACAAGACACATTTGTCCTTCGGCAATGTCGCTTTTGTAAAAGGGGCTTTTTGTAAAGTCAAGCTCAATCTCAGAGCCTACCACCACTGCCCCCTGCTCTGATATTACATCTCCTCGTCCTACCTCGTCAGGCTTTACACCCTTTACTGCGAGTCCCACTCTGGCAGGACATACAGATTCTTGGACAGGGTCATCATGCATCTGAATTGATTTTATCAGAACGTCTGATTCTGAAGGATATAGTTTTAGATTATCATATTGTTTGATTTTGCCACAAGTTACTTTGCCTAAAATTACAGTTCCCACACCTTTCACATCAAAGCAGTGATCAACTACCATCTCTGATGGTCCTTCCTTGATTGAAGGCTCTATCTTGTCAATTTCCTCTTTAATTTTGTCTTGTTCTACTTTGGTATAATTTTCAAGAACGGTGTCCTTTATCATGGAATCTAGTTTTGATTCATCGACCTCAAAGGAGTGAGATAGTATACCCTTGTCTTTTTTTAAAGAGTCAAGTGCGATGATTTGCTCTCCTGTGAATTTGTCTAGTTTATCTACAAAAAATATCACAAACTCTGCCAGATTTATTGCCTGAAGTAAAGGTTGAATTTTTTCAGGAAAGCCGCTTGGAGTAACCCAGGTTTTGATGATATCTGATTCTTTTCTATCATATAATGAAATGTCAGTTTCTGTTCCTTTTTTTCCAAATTCTGCTGCAATGTCTTGCTTTCCCAAAACTACAAAGTTAATTGACTTTACCAATAGTTCAGAAAAGAGATTGGGGGTAAAAAACCATCACAAAGGATTCAGGAATGCACAATGCTAGTTCCAACGAGTTTGTCTGTCCATCTCTTGCAATTTCTTCATTGCAATGTGTTCTTGGATTAACATCTCTTGGTACATCTCATCAGTCATTCTCTCAGAAATAGTAATGTAATGTGAGAAAGTCTCACCTAATTCTGCTTGGAGTGCAGTGGAGTTAAAGACGCTTTGTGCTCTGAGCTTTTCATAATCCATAACTCCACCAAATCCTGAATGCAATCTTGTTCTTGGATCTCCAGAGTCTTGGAATCTCTTGAATTCATGGTTAATCTGTTTGAATGAGCCAAAGGTATTCTTCTCAAAGATTCTGCCATCATCAGCGCTCCAATAGTCACTGTACTTTGCATTCTGTGTAACTTTGATGAGTCCCTCACCTTTTAGTGGTGAAGGAATCATCTCAGTTACCATTGCATTGAGTGAATCGCCCGATATATCAAATCCGTCATTAAGGTAAGTTGTTTGGTCTCTGAGTTTGAAGTCCATTGCCTTTATTGCCATCACATTATCCTTGAGTGGCTCTAAGAATACTGCAGACATTGAGGTTCTATCACATTTTTCTTCAGTGTCTTTTTCTTGGCACTTTACTTTTTGGTGAGTAATACTTAGGCTGGACCTGTCAATTACCTCGGTATCTTGTTTTACTATAATGTCTGAAATCTCTCCAGTGTAATCAAACCATACTTCTACTCTCATTTCAGCCAAGTGACCCATGCCAATTTGTGGAACACCGAAGAGGAATTCCTGAACCTTTAGATCTTTGCTGGCATATACTGTCGCTGCAAAAGAGTTTAGAGCACCAATCTCAATTGTCTGTTGGTCAAATGGTGTGTGGTGATTATCAGAGATGGTAAAGAAGTTTCCATTGAAGTTAAATCCGTTATCTACCATCATGGTTTCAC
>JACEMX010000043.1 GCA_013867335.1 Candidatus Nitrosomaritimum aestuariumsis | reverse complement strand
ACCATTCTGGAATTACGGTAAATGCACAAAATGGTATGATTCTAAGGTCTGGTGTAACATAGTGAATATCACATCTTTGAAGTCTTTCCAAGTCTTCATTGTATTTGTCTTGGAAGTGCATCATGCCTAAGAACAAACCTTTGACATGCCAAGAACCAACTGAGTCAAAGGATCTTTTCATCAAGATATTTCCAAACATCTTTGCCAAGTCTAGTCCTGCAGGTTGTTTCTTTGTATCAACGAAGCCCTTTAGTTTTCTTACAACCTCAAGCATTGTAAAGTATTTGTTTTTACCAGAACGAATCTCTTCTGCTTTGTCTTCAAATAGTTCGAGCATTCCTTGAATATCACAAAACTTTGTTAATGGAACAAACTTCTTTGTTTCTTCATCTTCAAAGATGTATGTTCCTGCACCACATGCAAAGTGAATTGATAATTCATATTTTGGTTTGCTTGAAAATGCTTCTATTACATTTGTTAGTGGCATACAACTTGGTACTGGGAACCAATCATCTACAGTTACCTCACCGTTTGTTTGCTCTTCAATTCTTTGAATGCAATCTGGAACTGTAATTCTGTATTTTTCACGTTCACCTTTACCCATTCTACCAGTTAATGATACTGGTTGGAAGTTAACAGCATGAACTACATCCATATTCTTTTGAGCATATCTAATAATTCCACCTAATTCATGATCATTAATTGATTTGATTACTGTTGGAACAAATACAACTGTAGTTCCTGTTTTTCTACAACTATCAAGTGCATAAGGAATCTCCCAGTGATTTTTAGGATTGGTTCTTGCAGTTACACCATCAAAACTAAGATACAAATTGTTACATCCAGCAAGTCTTACTTCTCTTGCAGCTTCTGGATCCATAGCATGTCGGATACCATTGGTGTTCATTTGGATGTGATCAACGCCTTCTTCTTTCATTATTTTGATAAGATCAGTGATATCTTCTCTAAGCATTGGTTCACCACCAGTAATTTGCATAGAGTTTCCAGGAATTGGTCTTTCGGCCTTTAGAGTTTTCATCATTCCTCTAACTTGTTCATGGTCTGGTTCATACATGTAAGCACCCTCAAGGCCTTTCTTAACATAAAAGAAGCAATACCAACATGTCAAATCACATCTATTAGTTACAATCATGTTTGCCAATCCACTGTGAGACAAGTGATTTGAGCACAATCCACAGTTATTTGGGCATGAACATTTGTCAATCATTACATTTGGAGCATGTGCACCTTTGCCATCAACCCAATAGGTACTGAATTTTTTGTACATTTCATAAGAACCAAAGTATAATTCCTCACATTCACCATGTGTAGGACAAATTTTTGACATGAAGACTTGGTTATCTCTTTCAAATACTTCAGCATCTAAAATCATGTTACAGTCAGGACAGATACTTTGAGTAAATCTAATAGTAGATTTCTTGCCTAGATTTTTTGTTGACTGATTGGAAATCTGAATTAATGCCATTGTATGTTTGAAAAGTTTCTAAAATAGTATATAATCCATTTCACACTAGCCCCCGTGTGGAATTTAGGTTATAGGCATATCTGATTTAAATACCAAAACCTAACGATTAGATCGCATGAACATCTCTGATAAGACCCGTCGCGCATTAGAGAAGATCGGATTAACCAGTTACGAGATTAGGACTTTTACTTCATTGCTCAAAGACGGTGAATTGACTGCATCTGATCTTAGTCAAAAATCAGGAGTGCCCTATTCAAAAATCTATGAAGTTTTAGGAACACTAGAAGAGAAAGGATGGATTGGTTCAGATGATTCAAGACCCACAAAATATTTTGCAAAGTCTCCATCTACAGGTTTGGAAACTACAAAACAAAAAATTGAAAGTGATTTTTCACAAAATCAAAATATTATTTTAAATGAACT
>JACEMX010000003.1 GCA_013867335.1 Candidatus Nitrosomaritimum aestuariumsis | reverse complement strand
TCCATTCCCATAATATCGAGGTTTCTGACAATCAATCTGGCATCTTGAACCATCTCTTCATCTGACTCTTCTCTTGCAAGTGCCTTGAAGATTCCTTCTAATGTTAATCCGCTTGTCGCCAAGGTTGACATGTATCCAATAAAGTGAGGAATCTCTTCCATTAGTTTTGCAGATCTAGATTTTACTCTTAGGGGTGGAATTGTATTTAACATCAAAAAAGTCATTCCGGCAAACCCTACTGCTGCAGCAACTGGAATTAGATATCCTAGAATTGCTGGTTGTACATTTACAAAAAGCATTACTATTGCTCCAACCGCTCCTCCTCCAATTGCACTTAGCATGCTAAAGAAAACCATACTACATACATACACCTCAAAGGGGATGGGCATCATTGATTCTTTGATGGCTTTTTGAAGTGGTGAGAATTTAGGATAAAGCCACTTTGCTCGCTCATTAAGTAACTTGTAACTGTAAATATGAACCGGACCTACTTGCTCTCTATCTTTGATCTTTTTTTTCTTACTTGTGGTACTCATTTTAGATCTTTATCCTTTTTCTTTCATAGAATCTTTCAGGATTTTCATAATATTCCATAATGTTTTCACTTACCTTTCTGTGCTCTCTGATGTTATTTTTAACCATCCACTCTAAGGCCACTCTTCTTTTTGTCAATTCATAATTGATTTTTTCATCTGTTTCCCCGTCTCTTTCCTTTATCTTTTCAAAAACAACACTCTTTCCAGAAAACTCGTGAATGTCTTTTGTTGGGTTCCATCTGAAAACTGTGTTTGTTTTTAATTGCCCTGTTTTTTCATCAATTCCATCAATTTCTGCTACTTGAATGATTCTTCTGGCTGATTTGTTCCCAACACGGATTTTTAATTGAAGAGTAACCAAATCCAAACTGTTTGCAATCAAAGCTTTTGGAACATCCATCGGTGATGATGTCAATCTTGTGAGTGTGGCATCAATAGAGTCTGCGTGAATTGATGAAAAACCTCCGTGACCTGTAGCCATAGCTTGAAACAAAGTATATGCTTCTTTACCCCTTGTCTCTCCAACAATGATGATGTCTGGTCTTTGTCTTAGAGCTGCTCGAAGCAAGTCAAACTGATTAATTTCACCAATCTGTGTATCTGTAAATGTCTGTCTTGATACTGCAGGAACCCAGTTTTCATGTGGTAAGTTAAGCTCTTGAGTATCTTCTATACTTACAACCTTTTGTCCTGGTTTGATAAATGTGGATAATGCGTTAAGTGCTGTGGTCTTTCCACTTGCAGTACCTCCTGCAATTAGCATGGTTGATTTTTTTTCTGCCAAATACCACATAAATGCGGCAATATCAATTGAAACTGTTCCAAACTTTATCAAATCTATTATTGTAATTGGGTCTGCCCTGAATCTTCTAATGGTGAAAGTACTGCCTCGTTTTGTAATTTCATGACCTAGTGTTAGGTTAATTCTACTTCCATCTGGAAGAGTTGCATCCACAATTGGGTCTGCCATAGAAACGTGTTTCCCACAAATGTATGCAAGTTTTCTTGCAAAATTATTCAAATCAGCATCTTTTTTGAACATAATATTGGTTGGAATGGACTCGTATTCTCTGTGCCAAATATACAGTGGGATGTTGGAGCCATCACAGCTAATCTCTTCAATCATATGGTCTCTCATCAGAGCCTCTATCTTGCCAAGGTGCACAAAGTCTCTTACAGCATAATACTTTATTTTGGCAATATTTTTTTTAGGAATTTTTAATCTGTATGTTTTGATCATTTTTTCAATTTTGGCACCTAGTCTGTGTTCTGCCTCTCTTTTTGATTTGATCTCACCCATGGATACTGACAACTCTGTCATTAGGAGTTTTTTTATAATGTCTAGTGCTTTTCTATCTCTTTCACTTAGGGTTGGCTCTATAATCTGATATCTTATTCCGCCTTTTGCAGTTGGGTCTTTAATTAGACCTGCTCTGATATCAT
>JACEMX010000139.1 GCA_013867335.1 Candidatus Nitrosomaritimum aestuariumsis | reverse complement strand
AGAATAATTAATGTAACCGCCAAATCGCCAAAATCAAAAATAGGTGTTCCAGAACCTGATACTGGATTTGCTTCTGCAGCTTCCACGCCTCTTTTTTGTATCTCTAGTGCTTCCTCAAACGTGTAATCCTGGGATGATTCAGGAACAATTTGTGGTGAAGGTTCTGGTTCAGGTTGAGCCATCTGAGCAGATTCTTCAATAGATTCATCTGCTGAATATTGAAAGCTCCCATCTTGCGGTGAAGTAACTTGAATAGTCTGGCTGGGATCCATTACGCGTTTATCTTGTTGCATTAAAGATAACGACATTAAACCAGAAATTCCAGCTGCAATCCCAAAACCGGCAATCTTGTAAATATGCTTAAAGGATCTTACCAGCAATTTACTTTCCTTTGTTTTTTCAGAATATTTTGGAGGAACAATTACCATACTAAATTTTGATGCTGAATAGAACTTCATGTCTTGTGATTTTGAGTTTTTTTCTACCTTAGTTACCTTTACCACGCCTAAATCCTGTAACTTGATTATGTGATACTTTACCAATTGTAAAGAAATTCCAGTTTTTTCTGCAATTTGAAGGGCAGTTAATTCGTCATTGAAAAGTAACTGTAAAATCGCTCTACTGGAATCATTTGTTAAAAGTTCCCCAAATGATTTTATCCTTTCATCATCAGTTGCAATAATTTTGATTTTTTCTGTAATCTCATCTTTATTGTTTTCTTCTGACATTGGAATTCTTTTTGTTGCACTTTAGGATATGTAAATTGTTTGGTGAAATTTGAATTTCACTTAACCTTTTAAGCTCACATGCTATACAATAGTAACTGTCAAAAGGCAGCTTTGAAAAAAAGATGATAAAAATGAACTCAAACACAATCCTCCCAATCGCAGTAGTAATAGCAGTTATTGCAACTGCCGGAATAATATTTGGATTAGGATTGAGTACACAACCAGAAGTCACTACCGCCCCTACTCCCCCACAAGTAATCTATGTAAATAAGACAGTTTCAGAAATTTTTGAGGGAACACAGGAGATAAAGAAAATTTCCTCTGAATCTGAACTAAGAGAAATTTTAACTGCATCTAGTATTTTTGATGGTGGATTTTATGATGATAGAGCTTTCCCTACAGGTGGATTTGTTTTAGAAGAATCACTAGAGTTAGAAAGAAGAAGTGTACAGGCCGGAGAGCCCGTACCAACTCCGGAACCTGGATTTGCATCTGATACTGTGACTTCTCAAAAAGGTTCTGATGGTATGGATTACTCTACCACAAATGTCCAAGTAGAAAATGTCGATGAACCTGATTACCTAAAAAATGACGCAAAGTATGTCTACATTGTATCTCAAAACACTCTTTCAATAATTGATGCATATCCTGCAGAATCTGCAAAACTTGTACTCAAAATTGCCTTAGATATTGAATCTCAATGGATTCAAAATATGTTCCTCAACGATGATAGACTGGTAATATTTTACAATGGACAAAGTCAGGAGGAAATAATTCCACAATTTGATTTTATCCCAAGACCATCCTACAGCCCGGTAACCCATGCATTAATCGTAGATGTTTCTGATAAAGAAAACCCTGAGATTTTAAAGGACTATACAATTGATGGGCATTTCAGAGACGCGAGAATGATTGGTGATTATGCATACTTTGTAACAAACAAGAATATCGATCATCAATATCCTAGACTTCCGATAATTATGGAAAGTGCAGAACCATTGATGGTTCCGGATGCATTTTACTTTGATAATGTAGAGCGTTTCTCAAACTTCAACACATTGACTGCCATAGATATTTTTGGAGATACCATAACCTCTGAAACATTTCTGATGGGGTATAGTGGAACAATTTATGTTTCTGAAAACAACTTTTACCTTACCTATCAGCAGAATTTGCCCTATGGCTTTTATGAAGAATCATCAAGAGATCGGTTCTTCGATGTAGTGGTTCCATTACTGCCACAAGATTTACAAAATAAGATTAAGGCAATAAAAGGAGATTCAAGTCTTAGCTCTGCTAGACAATGGACAGAAATTTCTGAAGTCTTACAAGATTCATACAATCAGATGAGCCAAAGCCAAAAAGAAAATTTATTTGAAAAAATCAGAAAAGCACTAGCTGACTATGATGCAAAAATTCAACAAGAGTCCCTCAAGACAATCATTCACAAAATCTCCATTGATGGAGATAAACTGGAATATCAGGCAAAAGGTTCGGTTCCTGGAAGATTATTAAACCAATTTTCAATGGATGAGAGCAATGATCGATTTAGAGTTGCTACAACTACTGAGTACTATTCACAATATTCTGGAATGATGCGCTCTAATGCAGTTTATGTCTTAGACGAAGATCTTAAAATTTTGGGAGGACTTGACGAAATTGCTCCTGATGAAAGTATCTTTTCTGCAAGATTTATCGGTGATAGATTATATCTAGTTACATTCCAGCAAATTGACCCATTCTTTGTAATTGATTTGTCATCAGACACTCCAAAAATTTTAGGGGAGCTAAAGATTCCAGGATTCTCTAACTACCTGCATCCATATGATGATGATCATGTGATAGGCGTTGGACGAGACACAAAGGAGATAGGAAATGATAGGGTCCAACAACTTGGAGTTAAGGTTGCACTCTTTGATGTATCTGATGTTAGTAACCCTATGGTCATTGATGATTATATTATTGGAGATTCATCTACACATTCTGAAGCCCTAAACAATCACAAAGCATTTTTCTTTGATAAAAGAAAAAATTTACTTTCAATTCCAATAAGTAGTGACACCGATTCATTGGAAGGAATAACTGAAAAAAGAATTGCTCCTGATTGGAACCGTTGGAACGGATTTTACATACTCGATTTAGATGTCAAAAACGGAATTGATCTTAAAGGAACCATCACACACACTGAAAATGACACAAGGTACTACGGTATGGGAAATTCAAGAACATTTTACATCGAGGAAATATTGTACACCGTATCTGATTCTATGTTGAAGATGAACTTTATGAATGATCTTGAAGAGATTAATTCTATAAAACTTGAAAACACTGGAAAGTTCATCGAATATTTAGATTAATTATCTTAGTGATTTTGAATCGGATTTACAAAATGGACAATTAGTTGCATTTCCTTTCCTTCCACAAACTTGACATCTGCTAGGCTCTCCAAAATAGCTTGTTTTACTGGTACTTTTGTACATCTTTAACATGATAACAGCTAAAATTGCGATTACCACAACTGCTATGATAATTCCTAATGCCATGCTAACTAAGGCCTCTTTCCACTATTGAAGTATTCGTTTGGATTAAAATTAAGGAAAGACCCAAGTCAAACTCTTCTATAGGGCAATAGCGGGCAGACTTGAATCTGACATGGATATATCAATAATTAATTTAACCCCTCCTTTGTGTCTGAATACATTTTAACACTGTCACAGCTAGGAGATACTGTTTGTTTTTTCAAAAGTCATACTTATCAATATAACAAAAAAATACTTTTAAAAAATATGTCAAGTTGCAAGTGTAACTTTTGTAGTTATGTCAACAAGATGATTTCTCTGAGAAGATCTATGGAAGATGAATATTAGTGTCTGAAGAATCAGAAAGACCTGAATGGGAATGGATAAAACGAAAAAAATAATCCTATTAATTTGGTTAATCTAATCATCTGTTTTTTCCAAAAGCGCCCTGATGGTCAGTTAAACAACATGAACATTGTTTTGCATAGCATTCATCAACTTTTTCGTGGCCACATGAACCGCAATGACAAAATGGATCATCAGTCATACAAATCTAAGTGCTATTACAATACTTAATCTAATCGCTTAATTTTCTTTTTTGATAATATCATAATTACTTTAAGGGAAGAGCCATATTGGAAACAATATGACCTCAATGGACAATGCAGGAATTGGAATTGCTATTGCCGTAGTTGCAATTGCTTTGGGATTTACTGCAATATCAGGCACCAACTCTTCTGAAATTACGCCAATTGTAGAAAAAACTACTACTACTATCAAAGAAACAGGAAAAGAAATCCAAGAATCAAGCTCTGTGATACTTGAAAAAGTTAAGGAAACAACAAAACAAGTAGCCGAAGAAACTCAAGAGATAGGTGAGACCACAAAAGAAGTTGCGACCTCAAAATTACCTGCTAGACTAGTTTCTATTCCAGCAGGCACTAACATACCTGGATGTGAAGAAGTAAACCTGTGCTATGATCCTCCATCACTGATCATATTTACTGGAGGGGAAATAATATGGAGAAATGATGATTCTTCATCTCACACAGTTACCAGTGGAAACATAATTGAAGGACCAGACGGAATATTTGACAGCGGCTTGATAAAGGCTGGAGAAACTTTTTCATTCAAGTTTGAAGAATTAGGAAAATACGATTACTTTTGCATGATTCATCCATGGGCTAACGCTTCAATCACTGTAAGTTAAAAACCAGTAGAATTTTCTATTTTAAAAACCCGATGTGTAAAATGATCGTGTTACACTTCCAGATGTATAAATACAATTTTTATGCATATATTTTGGCGATAGATGGTAAAAAGAGTAGAGTGTACTATTTGTGGTAAGAAAATTTTAGGTTATACATATCTAAAAACTCATTACAAAATAAAACACCAAAAAGAATTAGTAGATGAATCTAATCCAATCTAAATAAAAAAAATGATTAGAGTTCTATGGTAGAACCTTCATTTAATGAGTAGTGTTGAGTATGATTTTTTCCATGTACATCATACCAACTCACTTTTAAGGCAACCTTTTTTCTTGCTGCACTTTCAACTTCTATAGTGTGAGCCATTCTTATTCTGTCGCTTAGTTGTACTTCGCTCATACACACTAATTACGGCCTATCAAGATATTCCTGTGTGTGAAAAATAATTTTTGATCGCACGAAGTCTTTTGACCTTTAATAATCTAGATGGGAATTAATTCGTTTAATTATTTTGACATTGACAATTCATTAGAACGACCTAAGGAACCAAAACAACTTTTAGTATGTTTGAATTTTTTGCATGATCTATTGCTTCTTTAAAATTCTCTAATGGATATTTTGAATCAATCAAACCTTCAACCGAAATTATCCCTGTTGCAAGTGCATCAATTGCAGGCCTGAAGGGACCGCATCTTGATCCTACTAAAGTAATCTCGTTAACTACGGCAGGCGTCAGGTCAAGATTTTCTTTTGAGGCAATTGTGGATTTTAAAATAACAATCCCCTTTGGTTTAACAAGATTCATTGAATCTAGAAATCCTGAATTACTACCAGTTGCCTCTACTACGAGATCAAAAGAAAATTTATCGTTTGATTGAATTCCTATCTTTGTCTTTATTCCTAATTTTGCAAGTCTATCTAGCTTTTTTTGGTGTTTTCCAAAACAAGTGATATCCGAACAACTTGTTTTCAAAACTGATACAATTAACTGGGATAACCTCCCATCTCCCACTATTGCTACATGCCAGCCAGGGTTCAAAGAGATCTGTTCCTTAATCTCAAAGGCAGCCGCAATTGGCTCTACAAAAATTGCTTGTTCATCTGTAACTGAATCCGGAAGGACATGAAGATTTCTTTCAGGCAAGGTCAAATACTCAGCAAATGCTCCATCTCGATTTAAAATTCCTAGCACCGATCTATTAGGACAATGCCTTTGCATGCCTTTTTTACAGGAATCACAATTTTCACATCCTACATTAATTTCGCCTACTACTCTTTTTCCTACAATATCCTTGTTTTGAGACTCTACTACAACTCCTACAAACTCATGTCCCAAAACACCTTCGTATGACATGTACCCTTGCAAAATTTCCAAGTCTGTTCCACAAATACCTGCCATACTAACTTTAACTAATGCCTCACCGGTCTGAGGTTTAGGATAATCTTCCATGCATTTTAGATTCTTTCCGTCAAAATGCAGTGCTTTCACATAATTGGAAAATATTTTCATTCATAAAAATTGATTGCAAAATTTTTAGAAGAATTAGAATAAAAAAATTGAGGAGAAGGTTTTAACCTACTTTCTCAATTTTAATGCCATTTTCACAGCAAGACCCCATGATCCAATTGTGAAAAGGACTGGAAATACTCCGGATGAGAGTATTTGAGGTACTTGTTCCAAGGATACACTTCCTTGATGGGCCATTGCTGCAACTATAGGTAAGGCAAGCAAACCTATTACTCCAAGTTTTCTTTTGTTCTCGGAGATTTGTTGTTGTACGTTGATTGTACTCATGTTTTGTCAATCTCTATAATGTCAAAGAATTATTTAGAATGGATCTAACTTTTCTTAGATGTTTTGTTCACTAAATGAATCCGCTTACTAACTAGCAGTTCAGTAAATGAACTTTTGAGGCTAAAATCTTAAAACAAAAAAACTATTTTTTAGGAAATTTCTAGTGAACACTTGTCTGAACAAATACGCCTATTGAAAACATCTTCATACTCTTTTCCACAATGTACGCATCTTCTAAACACCATGATTACAATACGTGTTTTTAGTATTTAAGAAACATCGATTATTTATCGTCCAGACTTTTTTGATGTAGCAATACATGTCTCAGTCCCTTCTTTTTTGCAGGTATTTTTAATGAATCTATTAAAATCATCTTCGTCAAATAGTTGCCAACCCATCTTGTGAATATCCAGATCATATGACCTGTAATCTTCCATTATGTCTCCAAACCAAGCACGGTAAAGATCCTCTTCTTGTTGAGCTTGTTCATGATTGTTGAAAAATTTTAGCTCTATCCAGTCAATATTTCCATTCGTTCTAGCAGAAAAGTCACAATATGGTGCACTAGAAAGATACTGTTTCATCTCTTCCAGTCTAGTAACAAAATCTTTTGGTGATGTGAATTTTACTGTAATCAGCCTTAGAATTGGCATGTTTACTTGATTAAGATCAACCATTGTGGTATAGCCATGAATAATACCAAGTTTCTCTAACCTTGCAATTCTTTTTCCTACTCCTCGTTCAGACATTTCAGTTCCCAAACCTTCTAGCTTTTTGACTATGGTTCTAGTTGAATCTCGTGCATTTGCAATAAGCAAATTTAGAATCTGTCTGTCTACTGCATCTATTCTAATCTCTTTTTTATGCTCAGTTACAGGCTCGGCCATAGTCATTTTGGAATCAACTAGTATGTCCTGTTGCAAAGATAGCATCCGGTGTTCAAATATTGAACTAAAGTGGTAAAAAAAATTCCAATTCTGAACAAAAACCTACCAAAAAGTAAGCCAGATTCTAAATAATTCTGTGGATGTCAACTGTTTGGTAAACGATGAGAACCCAAGAAATGCAAGAAAAAGAGATTCTTCGAGAATACTACTCATTTCTCTATGAGCTTGCAGCAAAGAAAAACTATCTTCATGCCTCACAACTAACGCAAGAAGAAAAACAATACTGTGACAAGCTATTATCTGGCTGTAAAACCAAGCTCTGGACAAAAGATGTGTATTTACCGTTGATGAAAAACATCTTAAGAAGTCACTATAGTACAACAAGTGGATGAATCCTTTATTTTTATTATCTATCCTTGTAGGAATAATAATTCTAAGCAGTGCATATACAGTTAATGCACAATCAGAAATCAGTATAGATGCTAAAACTGACAAAACCTCCTATTATGATGGTGACAAAGTCACAGTTAGCGGAAATGTAAAAAACTTTGAATCTGATATTCACTCAGCCATCGATATAACCTTCCGTGTTATCGATCCTGAGGGAAACATAGTTTCTCTTGGACAAACTAGGCCTACTTCTAATGGTTCTTTTAGCTTTGATTTTGATGTAGGTGGTGGATTTTTCCAACAAACTGGTAATTATCCGATCCATCTCTTCTTTGAATCAACCAAAAAGGAAATTTCTTTTTCATACAAAAAAGGTGATGCTGAACCACCTTTACCTAAAACAAATTCGCTGAATTCGGACAGGAAAATAATCACAATTACAATGGATGATCCATCTATTTTTTATCTAAATACACCAAACCAGATAATTCGTGCCTTGGTAGAAATTCAAAATTACTCTCCCAGTGATGGAAAACACTTCATGAAAGTAATTCATACTCCGACAAATAAAGTTCTAAAAAACTCTGAAATTTATCCTAAAGGTATTGGAAATGATATTTGGGCTGTGCAAATTGCCTATCCTTTACTAGATTCTGACCTTAAGTTTGGTGATCAGGCATTTACAGGAGAATTTGAAATTCATATTAGCAGTGAATTTGATGCACAGACGGCAAATACATCATTTTTGATTTTAGAATCACGTAGCATCCCCTCATTTGAAACAAACCAAGAATTCATTATTCCTGAATGGATTAGAAATAATGCAAAGTGGTGGGTCCAGGGAGGCATTTCTGATACGGAATTTATTTCTGGAATTCAATATTTGATCCAACAAGAAATAATGACCATTCCTGAAACTGACCAGACCGCAGAAGGCAGCTCAAAAAACATCCCCTCTTGGATTAAAAATAACGCTGACTGGTGGTCACAAGGCCTAATCTCTGATGATGACTTTGTAAAAGGAATACAGTTTTTGATTGCTAATAGAATTATAACAATCTAACTTAATAAAAAAATTTCTAGATACTACTTTTAGCTAGTTTAGTGTACAAAAATAAGATTATCAACAAGAAATTGAATATTTTTATCTGGAACTTAAGACCAAAACCGAGGAGAGGTTTTTGGTGACAGTTCCAATCATCTTTGATATGTTCAATTAGTATAAAGACAGTACTAAGAATTTCTACGAATAATTTCTACGTGCTACTTTTATGTTGATATGATAAATCCTAAGTAATAGATGGGTACGGTGTTGTCCCCAGACCAAGTACATCTACCATCTATTGATTAATTCTAATTTCATAGCTGATTAATTTCAGGATTATGAAGTTCTATAATTGAGCAAAAATAAAAATTTCGTGCCTAGTTTTGAATATTCATATTACATTCAAAATTGTAGAATTTTTTAGATTAAATCACACAAAACAGTTGGCACAAGATTTTTTTTAACAATTAAGAGAATACCTCTTAGAATGCCTAGACTCATAGGAGATAAATCATGAAAATACATTCAGAACAACTATTCCATTATTTGGAGTCTCGTGGTCTTAAACTGACTGATGAAGATAGAGCAAATATTATTGAAATAATCTTGTTTGGGAAAAACGATAAAGGAAAATATTCCCAACAACGAGAAGAAGGCTTTGGTGGGTAAAACCTACATAGAAATCGTTCATGTTCCTTTTATTCAAAATTTGTATAGACTAAAACATGTCCAACTACAGAACTAGTATGCAAATTGTGGGGGATTTGCTTACTGTAACAAAAGAATCTGGAGAAGAAGGAATCAAAACAACACGGTTGTTGGCACAGGCCAATCTTTCACACTCTCGACTATCAAAATTCCTTGAGAATCTGACAGGCTCAGGTTTAATTAACAAAATTGAATATGACGGAAAAAATACCTTTGTGATTACCCCTAAGGGAAGACAATATTTGGAAGATTACATGAAATTTTCAAATGTCGCTGGGGCCTTTGGATTGGAACTTTAGATTTTTTGCAGTAAACATGCAATAAGGATTAGAAATCAATTTAATCATCTTTAGTTTAAGAAAAAAGTATGACATCTTTACTAGAGGATGTAAACCGAATGCTTGCAAATGAGTATGGGGATATTCCTAGACTCAAGGAAATTAAAGAAACACTAGAGCAAAACAAAATGCTTTTTGTTTCAGAACGCAAGTATCTTGTTAAACTTACACGTGATCATCCTGAAGCACCTGCTGTAAGAGTTAGCTCATATGATAAACCTACTACAAAATATTCTACAGATGAGGATTTGGATATTGATGAACTAGAAGAAAAAATCAAAGTAGAGTCTGAACCCTCTTAACCAAATCATGAAGATAATTTTATTTACATTATTACTTGTCGTATCATTTTCTTTTTCTTTTGCATATTCAGAAATTCCTGACTCTTTAAAAGAGAAAACAAAACAATTTTCCTCTTCAAAAAATCTTACTGAAAAAACAGTATCGCAAATTATTTCTGATATGGCTATTCAAAAATTAATAAAAAACACAAAAGCAGTACAGCAAATCTATACACTTCCTACCGGCGGGGAAAGTGATTTTATAAAAATCTCTGGAAGAATTGATGAATTTGGAAAAACATCCAGAGTAGATTTAGAAATTACAAGTCCAGATAGAACAACAGAACATATCTCATCTCCTTTGATTGAGACAGGAAGATACTCTACACTATATCCTATTGATAGCAAATCTCAACTGGGTACCTATAAAATAGTAATAAAATTTGCAGGAGAAATAAAATCTGTATCATATTTTCATCTAACAAATATTGAACTTCCTGAATCAAATTTCCCTTTATGGCTTTTGAAAACCTTTGAGTGGTGGTCACAAGAAAAAATATCTGATGACGCTTTGTTAAATTCTATCCAGTATCTTGCAGACCTTGGATTAATTGTTACATCTGATGAGCCCCCAACTCCACTTCAGGTGATAATTACAGGCAATGAGCTTGTTCGACGAGGCACAACACACACAATTAACGTTCTGGTAACAGATGGATATTTTCCAATCGAAGGTGCCAAAGTTACCCTCACAATAGAAGATTACGGAGAAGATATAATTCGAGAATTTGATGGTCTAACAAATCCCAATGGTTATTTTGTTTTTTCGTGGGAGATTCCAAAAAGTTTTGATGACTACGAAACACTATTGACATTCATTTCCGTTTCAGGAAACGGATTCTCACAAACTCATTTGTGGAAATTCCAAATTTATTGTCTTCCAGGAACAGTTAACTGTAAAATCGATGGAAACTAGTCTTTCTTTTCTTCTCTTTTCTCTGCACCACACTTTGTGCAAAACCTATCGCCCTCATAGATTACGTGACCACATTTTCCACAAAAACTAGATACCTCATGACCCACTCCATCATCTATTCTCATGAATTTATCCCAGTTTCTTGGCTCATAGAATCTATCATCTTTTGATTCTTTGTCACTCATAATACAATCACTATGATTCTTTGAACTTAAGTTTTAGTAGATTTTAAACAAACTTTTCGTACAATGACCCTAGCATCAAGTTTATCTTCTCTATCTCGTGGTCTCCCCAAGAATCGGACTTTATACGAATGTGAATGTTACTGTCTTCGAGATTTTTAACAATTTTAGGATACATCATCCCGATAAAGAAGGACTTTTGATCTAAATTCATTTGTTTTGCTTTGTGTTGAAAATAACTTATCCATTCTTGTTCAGTATCTTGAAATGTCTCTAAAACTATAGTCTGAATTTTCTCTTCAAGAACTTTGTCCATTGTATCTACTATGATTTCTGTAGAAAATAAAGTATTGGGAGATTTCTTCATTGTTGACTCGATATATTTTTCAAATTCTAAATTTAGCTTTATGTTTCCAACTTAGTCTGGATCATCTTGTCCCGTATCTCGCCCACATTTTGGGCAGACCCTCTGATTTTGGAAAATCTCCTTACCGCAATTTCTGCAAGATTGTGGCTTCACAAATCTTTTAGGTATTTTTTAGACTTAAGTCTTGAGATTTTTTCTTTATGCTTTTGTCATAATAATCCATTATGAAATGAAAGACAATTAATTTTGCAAATACTACAGTCGAAATTAGGGCTAAAATAGGTTCTTCCAGGTATAGGAGATAACCTGTTACTCCTATTGCAGTCATGATTTCGATTCCTGTACAGGTGCAAAGACAGAGAATCTTTTCTCTCATATTTTACAATACACAATGATTACATTTTACTATTGTCAAAATAATATCTTAAATCCCTGAAAATCTCAGAAATGTTGTTTGAAGACTGCTATCTTAGTTGCAATAGCTATAGTTTGTGCTGTAGGTATATTGGCTACAGTAGTTGTAGTGGGTTCAGTGTACCAACAAGAACTTTTTGAAGAATACATGGAAGATTCCCAATCATTAGGTAAAAGGGCTCAATCCAATCCTAATCTGCCTACTTTTGAGATGCCATAAACTAAAATAATTTTCCAAAATAGACAAAGTATTCAAAATGACTATCTCATGTGATCATCCAAATAAAAAACCCGTAGATGTTATTGGAATAGAGATTATGTTGTGTGATGACTGTGCCAAAAAGATCAAAGAATCAAGCACATGATATCATTACCTTTTGTGAATTGTGCTTTGATAAGCTCTTGTGAAACTCTGCATGTTCCTCTTGCTGGAATGTTAATTCACATCTGTAGCATTTCCACATGGTAATGTTTGTCATAATCATTGTTACAATATTTTCTATTTAAAGAGAATGAACAATTTGTCTGTGTGTCCTAAATCCCTACAACCTTTTCAAAATATGCCCAAAGCGAAACTAGAGTTGCTATTCCTCCTAGAATAAACGTAATTGGACCTAACATGTATGAAATTTTTGTAAATTTCAATTTTAATTATAATTCCAGACACTTTTTGACAAACAAAACAAAGAGTTTGTTATCTTTTGAAATTTCTTTACATTTGGGACAAAATGGTAGGCGTCAAAGTTTACAAAGATAAGTTTCTAAAAGATATCAAATGGTCAAAACAACTGTTGGAGTTTACTGTGAAAAAGGGATCTATTCAACGGTGTTAACTGATTCAGGTACTATTCAAACAAAGCAAGTAGAGAAACATGAAGGAAGATTGAGACATTTCAAATTCATAAAATATCTAAAATCAATAGATTTTGATTTGTGCGTAATTGTGCAAAACGAAGAGTCTGTACCTATAATTAACTATCTTAGACGAGAAGGCAAAAGGCCCTATCTTACAATAGAATTCTCTCCTATCCCTGAACAAACAAACTACCGTGAAAATCCTGACTTACCAACAATAGTTAGAAAATTAGATTACAAAAGGAAAACTGATGGTATGGAATTTTCTTCTGATCAGAAAGAACTCCAAGATCATATTTTACAGTTAGGTGATGGGAGTGAGGCAATACACATGAGAACTTTGGATGGATTCAGTCTAGCCTTTATGAGTGCAGCTCATGGAATTTTTAGTTTGGAATGATCGATTGTTTAATGTATTTTTTGAACTAAAAATTAGGATGAATTTACCTTATTTTGTATCGAAGAATTGCCAAAACCGAATTATTGATTTCTAGCTTCTCGAGAATTTTTGGAGATGCTGCAAACTCTATTTTTGCACCTGTATTCTGAGCAATCTCTAACATCTTGATAATTTTTTTGAACTGTATGTTTCTATGATAGTCAATAGAGACTATTAGTGTGTCCACTGCACCTGCCTCCAATGCTTTGTATATCACATCATTTCTTTTTGCAGTAAGACCATCTTTCAGAATTTCATCGTATTTTGAAATAATGTCTGCAACAAATTTTCTTCTTTTCTGATAAAGGCAATGAATTATTTTCTTCTCTAATTCATTAATCGTAGTAGAGAAAGACAAGTTCTCAACATATTGACATTTCTTTGCCAATTCTGAATCAAGATGGTCATAAAACTCAGTTTTTGCATTACCATTTCCTCCTAAGAGAATTATCTCCGAAGAAGAGTTCATTTCCCTTACTTTGACTGCTACTTTTTTGAAAAATACATGAATCTTTGTCTGTCTTGCTCTGAGGAATCTTCCCTGACTCTGTCCTCCTTTTTTGTGTCTTCCCTGCAAGTCGATTCGAAGTTTAGATTCTTGAATTACTTGATTTCCAAAAAACTTCTGAATTTTGGCTGATTTTTGATCAATCGTGACTACTAAAACTTTGTAATTGGTCTTGAGAATATCATGAAATGGCTTGATGTGAGGTTTCTTACTAGCCATGTAGATATACGGCAGTTTTTTTGATGTTCCAATTTCTAAAATCTTTACTTTACCATTTCTTAACCATCCAAAAATGCATAGAGTTTTTGTAAATTTACCTACAGAAGATGGATTTTTTCGAAGTTCTTTTATTCGTTTTTCAATTGCAGATTCTATTTTTTCTAGTGATTCTTTCCTTTTTGTTTCTTCCAACAGAGAAATTATCTGTTCTCCTTTACCGTAAGGGTAATAGACTGAAATACACTCTGAATCAATCTCCTTTACTTCATGCAAAAATTGGTTTAAAGAAAACCATTCTTTAGGCGAGACCTCATTTACCTCTAATTTGTTTTTCACATTTCTTGTATATCTTATGTCAAATAACTACTTACACCATCAAAAAAATTTTTGTTAATAACTATACGACACGATCTAAGATAAACTCTTTTGTTGATTTCACACTGGGGAATTTTATTGATGGATAATACATGACCATATCATTAAGGATTTATGAAAGATTTTTCAAAAATTTTAGTTCCTGTTGATGGTTCAAAAAAATCATTTCAGGCCTTAGATAGAGCATTAACTTTAGCTGGATTCACGCACGGAGAAGTCACCTGCATACATGTCATTCCAGAAATCCCATCAGGAGGACCTAGGACCAAAGAGATGGATAGACAATTCAAAGAAGATGGAAATATTGTCTTGAAAAAAGCAACTAAACGTGCAGGAAAAAATACAAAATTTAAGACGAGATTAGTACGAGGATCCCCAAATGTTGAGACAATAAAAATTGCCCGAAATGGAAAATTCGACCACATTGTTATGAGTACTACTGGTAAGGGTGGTTCTACAGGAGATATGTTGGGAAGTGTGTCAAATTATGTACTTCATAAATCAAAAATTCCGGTGTATCTGATAAAATGAATCTTTTCAGAAATACTAAAAATGACTGCACTCAATGTGATGAAAAATTCTCCAATCATGATGATTTGGTAAAGCATGTTCGTAAAATCCATCACCATACTATTGTAAAATGTACAGAATGTGGACGGGAGTTTATTCATGAAAAGCATAGATTAGAACATTTTAGAAAAGAACACAAAGAAAAAAAGGCTAGGAGTAGAACTGAAAAGAATCTGTCTAAACATAGAGGACTCTTTAAAACCTAATCAATTAAAACAATAACGCCTACACATAGTTGAATTCAAAAAATTTACAAAGTTTTTGTATATTATTTTAGAAATATCTAAATCACTATACCTGACACCAAAATTATCTTGGAACTACCACGAGGAATGAAAGATTTTGAAATATCTGAGCATTCAAACATTGAACACATACGTTCTCACTTTAAACAACTATCAAACCTGTATGGTTTTTCTTTTATGGATCCATCTCCAATTGAATTGCTGTCTGTATTGGAGACAAAATCTGGTCCTGCAATTCGAGACGAAATATATTATTTCAAAGATAAAGGAGACCGAGAAGTTGCGCTGCGTTTTGACTTTACTGTTGGTTTAACCCGTTATGCGACATCACAAAAGTCAATGAGACTTCCGGCAAAATTATCAAGCTTTGGTGGTGTTTTTAGATATGACGAGCCACAAAAGGGAAGATACAGATACTTTCACCAATGGGATATCGAAGTTTATGGTAAACCTGGCATTGAATCTGAAGCTGAAATCATCGAATTTACTTCACGACTCTTTGACTCTTTACTACTCAAAAATATTACAATTGACATTAACCATAGAAATCTTGTAGAGTCTTACATCAACCATATTTTTGATTCAAAAGATCCAGAACTTGTGGGTGATATCTTAAGAGCAATTGACAAAATCCAAAAAAAATCACGACAAGAAATTATTGACGAATTCAAAGATAGATATGATACAAACAAACTTGAAAAAATTCTAGACTTTTCACAAATAACAGGAAGCATTAAAGAAGTAGAAACACAAATTGACACATCTGCCCTGCAATCTTGGAGTTATCTAAAAGAATTGTTTGACTCTTTGGAAAACCGCGGAGTTTCAAATGTTAGAATTAATTTTGGTATAGTTCGTGGACTGGATTATTATTCAGGAACTGTCTTTGAAGTATTTGATAAAAACTCTACATTAGGTGCATTAGCAGGAGGAGGTAGATATGATTCTCTAACAAAAGCATTCGGACGTGAAGACATTGGAGCTACTGGAGTTGCAGGTGGTGTTGAGAGAATAATCCTTACTATGCAAGAACAAAAAATAATTTCAGATTCCACTCAACCAAGAGTTTCTGTTTTGTATATCAATGATGAAACACAAAAAGTTGCAATGAGTATTGCATCCTTATTACGACTTGCAAATATTCCAACGAACATTGACATTTCTGGAAAACAATTTAAAAAACAAATGGATCAAGCTGGTAATTCTAGATTTTGTGTAATCGTTGGACCAAAGGAGCTAGAACAAGGAAAAGTTGTAGTTAGAGATATGAAAAGTGGAGAGGAATCCCAAATTGATATTGAAACTATAACCGATGATCCTGTTTCTGTTCTTAATTTAGAAAAGCTCTAGTTAGCATCATAATTTCTGGACCTGTAGTAAGCGTTCCTACTACCACTCCATGATTATTTGCCAAAATCCCTGACTTTACGAAGGGAATGCCATTATTGATGGTAGCATGTTCTATTTTTACTCCTAGAGTATTTGCAAACATCTTCATATCTTCCTCATCTGCTTCTGGATGAATCACAGCACCAGAGTTGTTTGCTACCATAACTGCTCCGACTTGATTCATACCTGCTATTCTCTTTTGAACTACCTCTATAGCCAAAGTTTGTTCAATTGTCTGAACGTCATCCTTTGAAAGCCATGGTGATACAATTGCACCCTTATCATTTGCACAAATCACATTTCCAAGTGCAGTGTACTTTGAGTCCAATACCCCAACATTTAGTCCTGTTTCTTTTTTTAGAAAATCATATTCTTCTGCATAAGCTGTAGTTGGAAGAAGTATTCCATTATTGTTTCCAACCATTAATGCACCTAAAAGCCTGGTATTTGCTACAGATGTATACAATGGTTTTGCATCCAAATACTCTCCTAGTTTTTCTGCTTTAGTTTCTGCAAAACCCATTGGTAAAAATACAAAATTATCATTTACTGAAATGTATACCCCAATGTTTGGTCCACGATATACATCGTACTTGTAAATATCCAACTATAGTATTTCCAAACTTAACGATATGAACGTAAGGGATTCTAAAGTATCAAAAAATATCCGACAACAATTGATCGGTTGATTTTATTCGTATGAATTCTGGTCTAGCTTTAAATAATATCTACATCAGAGGTCAAACATGCCAATAGCAGAAAACTTCCCTGAAGGCCTAAAACCACTTGGAAAGATTATGCACTCAGATGGAGAGCACTATCATATCATGTGGGGACCAGGAAGAGAAGGTGTAGAGGCGGCAGGCAATGATGAAGTCAAAGCCGCGTATAAGACAAGAAACGAAGAACTAGTACCTTTAGGTGTTAGCGGAACAATGGTTGCAGTTGATTGGGACTCTTGTGTCGCCGACGGTGCATGTATAGAAGCATGTCCAGTACAAGTTTTCCAGTGGTATAGAACCGAAAAAGACATGCCAGCAAAAGATGTTGTAGGACAGACTTTTGATGGTTCTGGAAGCACTGAAAAAGATCAACGTAAAGATTACACTGACAAGGCAGACCCAATAAGAGAGCATGATTGTATATGGTGTATGGCATGTGTATCCGTATGTCCTCCTCAGGCAATCAAAGTTGATCAATCAAACCAAGAGCATCACGATAAAGCAGCTTAATTGAAAAGATCTTAGTTTCTTTTACAATAATTTCTAAAATTATTTTTTTTAAATTACCAATCAGTTCCATCCACAGGATTAGGGGCGATTAATTCTATCTAGCTTTAAATAATATTTCATTGATAAAACCTACATGGCAGATTTAGTAATATCTGAAGACTTCTTCAACGAAGACAAAAAACCAGTTGGAAAGACAAGCCACGGTGATGGTGAGAATTTCCATTGGATTTGGCCTGTAAATACCGGTGAGAATGGTGCTGCATTTTCTGATGAAAATGTAAAAGCAGCATATGCCGACAAGGGAGAAGAACAAGTTCCTCTTGGTGTTCATGGTACTACAGTCGCAGTTGATTGGGATTCTTGTGTTGCAGCAGGATCATGCATGAGTGTATGTCCAGTTCAAACCTTCCAATGGTATAGGACCGAACAAGACATCGCAGCAGCAGATGTTGTTGACAAAACCTTCGAAGGTACTGGTCTTACTGAACAAGACGAGAGATTAGACTATACTGACAAGTCCATGCCAATCAGAGAACACGATTGTACTGTATGCATGGCATGTCAAGAAGCATGTCCAACAGGTGCTATTCTAATTGAACAAGCAAATGCCGAATGGCATGAAAAAGCAGCCGGTACTTATGTCAAAATGGAAGGCGGCGGCAATCCACACGCACACGATTAAAGAAAACCATTTCTTTTTTCTTATTTTTCTATTTTCTTCATCAACAAATTTTAATCACTATATTTTATCGAACACTGCAGAGGTCGCCTAGTCCGGTAGGGCGCGGGCCTTGAGAGCCTGTGTTCGCAAGAACGCGGGGGTTCAAATCCCTCTCTCTGCGTTATTCCTCTAAACTTCCTAATTCTGCAAGCAATGCAGATAGCTGAATCTCGGGGTTTGCACCAACCAAAATTCTATAATCGTATTTTGCGATAGATTCTAGAATCTGTGATAATTTTGCATGTTTTGATTTGAACACTGCAGAGTTTAGATATTTCAAAAAGTCTGACTCACTCATTCCATAAACCTTGATTAACTCTATCATTTTTTCTCTGGCATCTGTTATTTTTCCAGACAATGCCATTTTTAATACCACATCAACATCTGTGGTTTTGGTTAAACCCGCTGAGGCCTTTACATGTTCTTCAGTTACATCTCCAATACTTGCAGTTGCCTGTAATAGATTAATTGCATGTCTCATATCTCCCTCTGAATATTCACAAATTGCTTGGAGCCCTTTTTTGTCAGCTTTTAATTTCTCTTTTTTAGCAATTTCTGCAAGTCTGTTTATGACATCTTCTTCGGGGATTGTGGTAAATTTGAATGCCGCACATCGGCTTTGAATTGGCTCAATAATCTTTGAAATATTATTTGCAATTAGGATAAATCTGCAGTATTGAGCAGTATCTTCGATAATTCTTCTCAGGGCAGTTTGAGCATCATTTGTCATCTCATCGGCTTCATCTAAGATAATTAGTTTGAAAGGGGCATCTGCCATTCCTGCGAATCTGGAGAATTTCTTTACCTTTTCTCGTACCATTCCAATACCTCTCTCATCAGAAGCATTCAACTCCAGAGTGTACTCTTTAGCATATTCGCCAAGTATTTGATTTGAAATACACATGGCTGCGGTAGTTTTACCAACTCCTGCAGATCCAGAAAATAACAAGTGAGGCATGTCCGTTGGATCTTTAATTAACGATTCCAAACTCCCAATAATCTCGGTTTGATTTACTATATCAGAAAGTTTCTGAGGTCGATACTTTTCAACCCACATTCCAGTAGCTGGCATGAACTCAAAAATGCAATGCCCATTAATAAATCCGAATTGGTTATTGTATCATACCTCAGATTAAAATCAGAAATACTCTATTTTACTATGCGATCAGGCTCAGGTTAATTTAGATCAATTGATCTCACCAATTTGTAAAAAGAATTGATCGATCCGAAACTTGAGGATCTAAAAGAAAAAAGTGATCTCTAATGGATATTGAAAAAGTAGAAAAAGTGCACTCGATTGGATACCGCCTAAAGGATGCTAAATTTACAGTAAATCAAGATTTCAAGTTTAATGTAGAAGGAGTGAAGGCTGAAGGCACTCAGGGTGAAGTAAATAACGTTCCACAATGGGTAGGGAAGGTTCTAGCCGAGAACAATCTAGGCACCCTTGATTCTCCTGATATGATTACAGAACTAAAACAAGCATTATCAAAAGAAAAGATGGTAGGAGAATATCAAATCTCAACATTAGATCCTCACTTTTACATCAAGCTAAAAGAATCAATGAAAGAATTAGACAGAGATGATTATGATAGAGTAGAAAGCATGATGCTTGAATTGTTTAGAATGAGAAGAGGAAAACTAGTAAAACTAGCTGATTCCATAAAACTAACTTCAGACCTTTACAACAAAATTACAGTTGAAGAAAATATCTTTTACAAAACAATTTACGACAACAGTAAAGAATTTGAAAATAAAATAAGAGGAGATGTTGATGAGTAAAGTTCAAACAAGTACATTTACAGATTCTGCACTATCCGATAAAGTAAAAGAATTTCTAACTAGGTTCAAGGATGGCAATGGAGAATACAACTATGTTGATGCAATTGACCAGATGATGCCAAAAAATTCAAAGTACATTATTGTTGATTATAATGACTTGGTTGTAGAGCCTGAAATTGAAAGGATGTTTTCTGAAAATCCAGACAGAATTTTCGAGGCTTTTTCTCGTGCAATCAAAGAAGCACTTCAAATTAGATTTCCAGAATATGCAGAAAAAATTAAAGATGAAGTTCGTGTCAGATTAATCAATTATCCACTAGAGAGAAGTCTCAGGCAAATTAATGCTGAAACAATTGGAAATATTACCAGCGTCTCAGGAATGATAGTTAGAGCTTCTGAGGTAAAACCCCTTGCAAAAGAATTAGTTTTTGTTTGCCCTGATGAGCACCCTACCAAAGTAATTCAAATTAAAGGAATGGATGTCAAGATTCCAGTCGTTTGTGATAACCCAACTTGTAAACATAGAGACTTTGAGTTGAAACCTGAAGCAAGCAAGTTTATTGATTTTCAAATTTTGAGATTACAGGAACTTCCAGAAGACTTACCACCGGGACAACTCCCTCATTATATTGATGTCACAATTAGGCAGGATCTGGTTGATAATGCAAGGCCAGGAGACAGAATAGTGCTTACGGGCGTAGTACGAGTAGAACAAGAATCAGTAACAGGGGTTACACGAGGTCATAGTGGATTATATCGATTAAGAATTGAAGGAAATAATATTGAATTTTTGGGAGGACGAGGAACAAAAACTTCTAGAAAAATGGAGCGAGAAGAAATTTCTCCTGAAGAAGAAAAAATGATCAAGGCTCTTGCCCAAAGTCCAGATGTATATGAAAGACTTGTTGATTCATTTGCTCCACACATTCAGGGACAATCCTTAATCAAAGAAGCAATTTTGTTACTAATTGTTGGATCTAACCAAAGATCATTAGGTGATGGAAGTAAAATTAGAGGTGATATCAATGTATTTTTGGTTGGGGATCCAGGAACTGCAAAATCTGAGATGCTGAAATTTTGTTCAAGAATTGCACCACGTGGTTTGTATACTTCTGGTAGAGGTTCAACTGCTGCTGGTCTTACAGCTGCTGTAGTTAGGGATAAGACGGGAATGATGATGCTTGAAGCTGGTGCAGTTGTGCTTGGTGATCAAGGATTAGTCAGTATAGACGAATTTGATAAGATGAAACCAGAGGATAGAAGTGCTTTACATGAAGTTATGGAACAGCAATCTGCAAGCATTGCAAAAGGTGGTATTGTAGCTACACTAAATGCAAGGACATCTATTTTGGCTGCAGCAAACCCTATGTATGGAAAATATGATCCCTTCAAAAATATAACAGAAAATGTAAATCTTCCAATTCCATTACTCACCAGATTTGACTTGATCTTTGTTGTAAGAGATATTCCAACAAAAGAAAGAGATGAAAAGATTGCAAGGCATATCATTGAATTACATACGCCACAAGGAACTGACAAACGTTCTGTAATTGATGTCGATTTGCTAACAAAGTATCTGGCATATGCAAAACGTGGAGCACCTGACTTGACTAAAGAAGCAGAACAAAAAATTCTTGATTACTACCTTCAGATGAGAAATGTTGAATCCGAAGAGATGATTACAGTTACCCCAAGACAGCTTGAAGGAATAATTCGTTTATCCACTGCAAGAGCAAGACTACTCATGAAAAACAAGGTAGAAGAAGAAGATGCTGAGCGTGCAATCTTCCTAATTCAAAGCATGCTTCAGGATGCTGGAGTAGATGTCAATACCGGTAAGGTCGATCTAGGCGTTTTGCAAGGAAGGCCAAGAAGTGAGGTTTCAAAGATGCAATTATTCATGGATGTACTCAAAGGTCTTGAAGGAGACAACAAAGTAGCAGTAGAAGAGAAAACCTTTGTTAAAGAACTAGAAAAGACTGAAAAGTTTACTGAAGAAGAAGCTAGAAACTACATCCGACGTATGCTACGCGAAGCATCTATTTATGAATCAAAACCCGGTCACTATAACCGAGTATGAAAATAGAGAAATTAGATGTTCCTGAATCTGCAATAGAATTTTTAAAATCACAAGGATTTGCAAAACTCTATCCTCCACAAGCAGATGCAGTAAAAGCAGGATTACTAGAGGGAAAAAGTGTTTTAGTCTCTGCTCCTACTGCAAGTGGAAAAACTTTGATTGCAATACTTGCAATGATTAGTTTTCTTTCTAAAAATAAAGGAAAGATAATTTATCTTAGCCCACTTCGAGCATTGGCAGCAGAAAAATTTCTAGAGTTTAAGAAATTAGAAAAACTCTCAATTGGAAATAAAATTAAGGTTGGAATTTCAACAGGTGATTTTGAAAATATAGAAAAAAAATTAGAAAAAAGTAACATTATAATTTTAACAAATGAAAAAATGGATTCAATAATTCGACATGGTGTAGAATGGATTGATGACATTGGCCTTGTAATTTCTGATGAAGTACATTTGATTGGTGATGAATCACGTGGTCCAACATTAGAGATGATTTTAACTCAGCTAAAAAGACTAGAGCACAACCCACAGATATTAGGTCTTAGTGCAACCATTACCAATTCTAATGAAATTGCAGATTGGCTTGGATGTACGTTAGTGGAAAATGATTGGAGACCAGTCCCACTGACTGAAGGGGTATGTGATGGAGGAATTGTAACTATGAATGATGGTACAACATTTGATGTAGCCAACACTATTCGAGGAACTCCTATAGATTTAGGCGTGCAATGCGTACAAGAAGGAGGACAATCACTAATTTTTGCAGAAACGAGAACCCGTTCAAAATCTCTGGCAACAAAAGCAGTAGATGGCATAGAAAAATTACTGGAAAAAAAAGAACTTGGAGAATTAGAAAAAGTATCAAAACAGATTCTATCATCAAACGAACAGACTGATCTTGTTAAGACACTTGCAATTCTAGTAAAAAAAGGAGTTGCTTTCCATCATGCAGGATTAAATCAATCATGCAGACAAATAATTGAAAATGAATTCCGTAAAGGAACTATAAAGCTCCTATCATCTACTCCAACTTTGGCAGCGGGGGTGAATCTTCCTGCAAGACGTGTAGTCATATCAAACATAAACAGATACAATGCTAAAGTTGGAGCAAACAGACCCATTAGTGTTTTAGAATACAAACAGCTTTGTGGACGTGCAGGACGTCCGCAATATGACAAGTACGGAGAATCAATAATTGTTGGAAATGGAAATGGAGAGGAAATTATTGAATATTATATCAAAGGAGAACCTGAACCTATAGAATCAAAAATCACTGATGACAAATCTTTGAGAACTCACATATTGAGCGTGATTGTAACAAATCCTGGAATTAAAAAAGAAGAAATTCTTGATTTTTTTTTACAGACACTTGGAGGATTACAATCAAGAAAACCTACAATAAAATTTGGAATAGATATTGCGTTACGATTTCTCTCAAGTGAATATCTGATTATAAAAAAAGGAGAAAGATACGCTGCAACAGAATTTGGAAAAAAAACATCAATGTTGTACATTGATCCACTAACTGCAACTCATTTCAGAGATTCAATAGAGAATTTATCCAAGAAAAAAAACCACGCTTTTGGATTCTTACATGTTATTACAAATTCAGAGGAATTTTTTCCAAAGTTTGGACTCAGGAACAAAGATTTTGAGACAGCTAGTCTAATGATTGAAAATCACTCCTCAGAACTCCTTGAACCAATATCAGAATATGATTGTTCTCGGAGTTTGCTTGCATTACAGTCATGGATTACAGAATCATCAGAGAAAACCTTGTCAGATAGCCTCGGAATAGAGTCAGGAGACATGCATAGGATGGTTGAAACTGGAAATTGGCTCACCTATTGCCTAAGAGAGATTGCAAAGCATGTGGAGCGACCAGATTTACTTGAAGAGCTTGAAAATCTACGAAGGCGAATCGTTTATGGAATTAGAGCGGAGTTACTAGAACTTGTCAAAGTGAAGGGAATAGGTAGGGTGAGGGCAAGAATTTTGTTCAAACACAGAATTAAAACACTAGATGATTTGGCAAAAATTCCAGTTAATAAATTAGCGGAAATTGATAAAATTGGTTTAACCCTTGCAAATAACATAAAGTCAGAATTAAAAAAAGTTAGATATTGACTGAATTAATTATCCCTGCAATTGTTTCTTGCACTGTTGCTTTTTTTACAGTTTACTTTATGACTCCACCACTGATAAAATTTTTACAAAATAAAAATTTCACCGTCAAAGATATGAATAAAAAAGGAAATATCATGGTTGCAAGACCCGGAGGCATATCGATTATTGCAGGGGTAATTGCATCAGAATCAATTCTTTATGCATTTTTGCAAATAAATGAAATCTTAGCTATATTAATTACAACTTTTCTTGCATTTGTAATTGGCTATGTTGATGATAGAAAAGTAATGAGTGGATGGTTCAAACCAATTGCATTAGCCATTGCTGCAACGCCAATTATTTTCTTAGGAGCGTATGATTCAGATCTTGCATTTCCGTTATTTGGAGAGGTAAAGATACCATTACTATATCTTGCATTACTTATCTTCATGATTCCAATTACTGGAAATACTATTAACTCAATTGATGTTCTAAATGGAGTTGCAAGTGGCTTTATGATAATAGCTAGTTTTTCGTTGAGCATTGCATTATTTATCGTACAAAACTACGAGATTGCTATTGTGAGTCTTCCTTTGGGATTTGTTTCACTGGCATTTTACAAATATCATCAAAACCCAAGTAAAATATTTCCTGGTGATTCTGGAGCTTTGGCCTTAGGAGCAATGTATGGAACAATAGCCATTATTGGTCAAGTTGAAGTCGTAGCAGTTGTAGCCCTTTTGCCTGCTATAATTAACTAATTTTTGTTCCTTGCAAGCATGAAAAGGATTGTAGAGCACAGACAAATCAAAGGAAAGCCAGTGGAACATACTGAAGACCTTAAACTCAAGGCTACAAATGACATGACTGCTCCAATCACCCTGGTTCGATTAATACTTGCAGGAGGTCCGTTGTCTGAAAAACAGGTTAGTTACCAAATATTCAAACTAGCACTATTTTCAGGAACTCTTGCAATAATTTCTGCCGTACTAATGGGAGTGTCATTTTGATTAGTAGATTATTTGGTTTTTTGTTTGCAATGTGGATTTTAATTCTATTAGGTGGTGGAATTATAGTTACTGTTTTGGGCCCAATTACAATTACAGGTTTTGGTGATCTTAATTGGATAGTTTCATCAGCAATTAAAGCAGTTACTGCAATTACCTTGTCAACTATCTGGGTATTAGTTTTGTTGAAAATAAAAAATTGGATATTCAGAAAAGCAATAAAACCCTAATTTTCTTTCCACCGTCTCTGCTTTTTATCGTACTCTTCTCTAGAGTATCGAACAGTAGCTGGAACGCCCATCACTACAGTATTTTCTGGAACGTCTCGAGTAACCACAGAACCCATTGCAACCACACTATTTTTGCCAACAGTCACTCCGGCTTTAATTACTGCACGTGCACCTATCACTGCATTATCTTCTATTGTCACACCAATCATTTTGTCACACATAGGATAAGGATCATTTGTTAACACAACAGCAGGTCCAATGAAAGCATTTTTTCCAATTCTGGATAAAGGTGGAATGAATACTTGTCCTTCTATCTTTGTATTTTCTCCAATCTTTACATCATAATCAATATGAACAAGTGAACCAATCTTTGTATTATCTCCAATCACAGAATTTTCTCCAATGTATGAAAAGTGCCAAATTTTGACATTCTGTCCAATTTTTGCTTTTTCTGAAATGAAATTAGTTACCAATTATATCACAAATGCCATGGATTTGCCTTTGTAATAATTTTTTCAGGTAAATTTTCTTTGTTATTTTTTAGAAAATCTATCTCT
>JACEMX010000023.1 GCA_013867335.1 Candidatus Nitrosomaritimum aestuariumsis | reverse complement strand
GTTTTTGAATCACAAAGTGCATTATTGGGAAATTCTATAAATGTTGCAGGCAAGAATCGATTTTTAGCTAGTCAATTTATCGACGAAGTTAAGAATTTTAATTATTTGAAAAATCCCGAGGCAGATCCTGAAGAGAAACTAATTGCACTTGAAGAAAATATCTATTTGCTAAAAAACGGAGGCATGTTAAATGAACAGGAGATCCCAATTCTGGATGTTCAGTTTGAACAGGATTGGGCAATTGTTCAAGATAGTTTCAACGGATTAAAATCCAAATACCTGGCATTTAGAGACAATGAAAATAGAAGTGGCACGTATCAAGATTTGTCAAATATGGAATTAGAGTTGGATTTGTTTATCATTACTTCAGATAGTCTTGTAGAAGTGTTGGGGAACAATGTAAAGACATTATCAGAAAGGATGGTAGTTCTTCAAATCATATTTTTGATTGTAAATGTTAGTGTGCATGTTGGATTGATCCTTCTCATTATCAATATTTTTCAGAGTCAATTTAAAAAAGATGAAAAGGTTTTGAAGCTTGCTGCGATAGGGGAATTGGCAGCCAGATTGTCGCATGATATGCGTACTCCTCTTTCAAATATCAATATGGGTTTAAAATTAATTGAAAATAAGACATCAGAAAAATCAGAAAAGGAAAAAATCAAGATTTTGGGAAAATCAGTAGACAGATTGTCTAATCAAATAAACAATGTAATGGATTTTGTGCGTACCAGAGAACCTACCTTAGGTATTTGGGATTTAAATTCAATTTTGCAGGAAAGTCTAGACCAATTGAAAATACCCGACTCAATAAAAATAACCTTGCCTAAAGAAAATTTATCCATTAAATGTGATAAAGAGTTATTTGAAATTTTATTCTTGAACTTGATTAAAAATTCCTTGGAGTCTATCAAAGAAAATGGAGTCATAAAATTTCATACAGAAAACAATCCCAAAGAAATTATAATAAAAATTGAAGATTCTGGTTCAGGCATACCTGAAGAATACCTTCCTGAAATTTTTGACCCCCTAGTAACTTTGAAAAATAGAGGTACAGGGTTAGGTCTTGCAAGTTGTAAAAACATAGTAAATGTTCATGGAGGTACAATAACTGCAGAGAATCACCCCACTACTTTTACAATCACCCTTCCCAAAAAAATCAAATCCCAAAAGAGATAGAGGTTCTTGAAATTATTTTTTAAGAAATAAGATTTCACTCGTAAATATCATCCCATATTTTGAGAGAAGTGATTGAACCTATGGGATTACTAAATTAGTATAAAATTTCAACATTTTAGATAATGGTTAGTCAGGGAATTCTAATTGGAATCGTGGTTGGAGTATTTTTTGCAGGTCTAGGAATTGGATATGTGGCTTTACAATCCACCACCCCTCATCATCAATGATGATGAATTCTCAACAAATGCAGCAAATGATGGATGACCCTCATCAAAGAAACCAATGGATGAATACCATGATGGATGACCCACAAATGCGGCAACAGATGATGACCCACATGATGAATAATCCAGACATGATGAATATGATGATGAATGATCCAGACATGATGAATATGATGATGAATGATCCAGACATGATGAATATGATGATGAATAATCCAGACATGATGAATATGATGATGGAAAATAACATTATGATGAGAGGAAATATGATGATGGGGAGACATATGATGGGAACTGACATGATGAGCCAAGGAATGATGAGTTCTCAATCATCTCAAACAATTCCTAAAAGTGAAGACCCTCAAACTAGAACATTTCAAATCAGTATGGAAGAAGTAGAGTTCTATGCCGAAGCTGAAAACGAAGAAGGCGAAGAAGGAATATCTTTTGTTGAACTACATAGATGGGAACCAAATATCATTATTGTTAATCAAGATGATACTGTAATTGAGATCTCCAATTCAAGAAAACATGCACATACACTTACAATTCCAGCATTTAATGTAAACTCAGAATTACTTGGTCCAAGAGAAGGAATGGATACTATAACTTTTGTTGCAGATACACCGGGTGTTTTCACATTTTATTGTGGTTTACCTTA
>JACEMX010000073.1 GCA_013867335.1 Candidatus Nitrosomaritimum aestuariumsis | reverse complement strand
GCCAATTGGGCTTGAAAAAAAATCTAAATCAATCATACATCTATTCAAAATTAATTGAATTTTTAGATTTTCGTGTCTCAAAGTTTAAATGGTTTTCAGGAAGGTAGGTTTCTGGGCTCGTAGTCCAGGTCGGTTATGACGTCGCCCTTACACGGCGAAGATCCGGGGTTCAAATCCCCGCGGGCCCACTTACCTTTTTTATCCACAAAAACAGCTCAAGAATCATTATCATTAATGATAATAGGAAATTATCTTATGAGTATACCAATTCTTAGATGGACATGGCAAAATGGCTTGCGATGTGGATTGGAAGTATTACCGTATTTGCTGCATTTATCCTAGTAACTCAAGTCCTTCTTTTAGGAGATAGGGAATTCCAATCTTCAGGTGATGAAGGATTTAAACTACTTTATCCTAATGATCTACCTCTTAATGGGATACATTTTCTTGTTGACACAACAAAAGATCCTACAAAAATTCTCTTTTTTGCCGTAGTTGATGTTGAAAATAGGGATCAAAATTCGTTATTGGGAGTCCAAATTCCATATACTGGAAGAGTAACGGAAAGCTCTGGTTGGACATGGACACCATTTCCAGATTCCACATTTTTGGTAAAAGAATTTGATTGCTCCAAAAAAGTACCCTGCAGCTTTGTAGAAAATACACAATATTTTGAATTTGAATTAATATCGCCAATTGATCAAAAACAATCATTTCGACATAGCGTTCGTCTTTGGTTTTCTGAATCTAACCCTCTTCTTGATCCAAAAGTATCCCCATTAATTGGTCCCTTAAACCCTGAAAGCAAACCTTACAAAGTAGGTTTTGAAAACGTGGAAGACGCCAAGGTAACCATAATCTTGGATAAAAATTCGGATAGTTTTTCATCTATTCCTAATGCCCCTATATTGCCAGGACCACAACCTGGAACCATACAATTAGATTGGCCAGTACAAGGTAGGGTCTTACATCAAATAGATTATCAACTTCTTGCAGAAAGAAACAGGGAGAATCAAATGTTATACTATACAGCATTGTTTGGTATAGGATTGGGTATTGCAAACATGGCAATATATGGTGCTGAAAAACGAAGTAAATTTTTAGAAATGAAAAGAAAAGAGCAATTTGATCTATATTCTAAAGACGCCATAGACGATTCTTATCACCGCCCTAAAACTAATCCACGTTCAAGTGAGGATTCACGTTGAGTGTAAACAACACAAACAATTTACGAAATACTGTTATTGTCATTGTTCTGGCAACTGGAATAGGATTTGGAGTATCAATAACCGCATATTTTATAATTTGTGAGGATTGTGGACCGTTATCACAAATATTTTTTGACAATGATGTTTCTCTAGAAATCATTTGTTCAAATGATCCTACGTGCAGGTCTCTAGATAATTCAACGGAAATTGATGGATACAATTTTACTCCTATAGGACAAGAAAAAATCAATTTATTAAAAGAACTTGTACGTCAACCTATTATTCAAAATGCTTTGAATCTTTCAAATGAAAAAGATTCTCATATTTCAGATGACGTACGAATTCAAATCTACATACAAAGGGAAAAAGAATGGATAAATTCTAAAGAATTAACTCCTCTTATGAAGTCTATAATTCACAATGATGTATCAGATTCCCTTAGAGACAATCTGATTATTCAATCTGATAACTTTGATAATGTGACTTTTGGAGAGCATATCTTAACTAATGTTTATGGAGGAAACGTAGCCATTTCCGTAAAAACCGACAATTATGATCAAAGTAGAGATGATTGGTGGCAACAAGCATTTTATGATAAAGACGGGCGTCCATTTGCAAGACAATGTGAATTTGATAGTAGTGCTGAAATATTTTCAGAAGACTTGATCATAAAAATAAAGGATAATGAAAGTGGTGAATTTATTGGAATACTTAATTCAGCTACTCCTTGTGATGTTCTTTACAAACCCTCAATACCTTGACAGAAATTGGAATTAATTTCCACGCCTAATTGCGTCCAATTGTATCCCCAAAACGGTAGCTGAATCCCCGCGGGCCCATGTACCTTTTTGGGGACAAAATTTAGCTTATTTTACGCCT
>JACEMX010000164.1 GCA_013867335.1 Candidatus Nitrosomaritimum aestuariumsis | reverse complement strand
ACTAAAAAAGATCTTGAAGACAAGATTGCAGAATTAGAAGCTAAACTAACACAACTATCAACAAAACTAGAAACAAAACCTGCCGAGCCAAAACCAGCTCCAAAACCAGCTGAGACAAAGCCAGCAGAACCAAAGAAAGAAACACTTCCAAAAGGTTCAGAGCCAAAACCAGCTCCAAAGCCTGCAGAAAAACCAAAAGCAACTCTTCCAAAAGGATTTGGAGAAAAACCAGCCGAAAAAGCTGAAGTTCCAAAACCAAAAGAAGAAGCAAAACAACTACCAGCAACTTTCAATGAAGCATTAGAAGATGCATACTATACAGCACCAATGACTGACTTCCACAAATACAGGGCAACCGTTACAGGTTATTCTCCATCACCAAACAGATGGTTTGTAAGACACACTGCACCTGTAGGAAAAGTTCCAACATCTGATTGGAATCAGCAAAAAGCAACAGTCACTGGATACACACAACCATCAAACCAATACTTTGCAACAAGACAAAGATTGGCATATCATCCAGCAGACAAAACATTTGGTTCATTCAGTGGTACTCAAATGACTGTAGAGGGCATAGCTGCTAAAAAGCAGGAAGCTCCAAAAGAAGCTCCAAAACCAGCACCACAAGAAGCTCCAAAACCAAAAGGTACTCTACCAAAAGGATTTGAAACGCAGCAAACACAGACACAAACACCTCCACCAAGTACAACTAACAACCAATCAAAATCTAGATCTGAACAACTAGAAGAATACGAAAAAGATTACTTGCAAAGACTTGAACAAGAAAGAATTGAACAAGAAAAAGAATACCAAGAACAACTAAGACAAGAAGCAGCAGAAGCTGCCGCACAAGCTCAGGCCAAGGCAAGCTCATCCCGAGGAAGTTTACCAAAGGGATTTGAAGCAAAACCAGAACCTGAACAACCAAAACCTTCTAGAGGAACATTACCAAAAGGTTTCTAACCTTTTTACAACTTTTTATTTTAATTTAGATTCGTAAAATCTTCTAAAACTTGTTTTGAATGACCTGCAGGTTTGACTTTAGGATAAATTTTAAAAATTTTCCCTTTCTCATTTACCAAAAAAGTACTTCTCATAACGCCCATGTATTCTCTACCCATGAATTTCTTCTTTCCCCACACTCCGAATTTCTGAGAAATGTCTTTATCTATATCGGCAAGTAACGGAAATTCAATTTTCATTTTGTCGCAAAATTTCTTATGTGAATCAACATCATCTGGACTAACTCCTATCACCTCAATGTCTTGCTTTTGAAATTTTTTATAATCTTTAGAAAATTCATCTGCCTCTGTCGTGCATCCTGGGGTGAAATCCTTTGGGTAAAAATAGATGACATGCTTTTTACCCTTAAAATCCGTTGATTTTACTTTGGCCCCATTTGCATCGTTTGCCTCAAACTTTGGAACAGGATCTCCTTCTGAAATCATGCTTTCCTCCATCTTTTTCTGTAATTAATTACTTTATGACTCCAAAACTAATCCGAATCTTTTATATGGAAATCGGCGGGGCTTTTGCTTGATGGTTAATCCAAGAGCTTGGCTTGCCGAAGCAATTGCCACATATGGTCTTGTATTCTTTGGACCTTTGTCAGTGATTTTAGCTGTTGCTTCTTTTGGTGAAGGTTTGACCACAATGTCTGTCTTGTTTATTTCTCTAGGACACGGAGGCGCAATTGCATTAATGATCTATGCATTTGGACATGTTTCTGGAGCTCATATCAATCCAGCAGTAACAATACCAATGATGATTACAAGAAAAATTGGAATAGCAGATGGTATTGGGTATATTATATTTCAGTTAATAGGCGCAGTGGCAGCAGCTGGTACGCTAAAGGTAATTTTGCCAGAACTTGGCGCTAAGATAAACTTTGCAACTCAGGGTGGACCTAGTGAATTAATTAACAACAGTATTAGTTCCGGATTTGCAATTGAAGCAATTTTGACATTCTTTTTGGTTCTTGTAATCTTTATGACTGCTGTGCACAAAAAAGCATCACCTGGATGGCATGGCTTTACCATTGGTGGAATGGTATTTTTGATTCACCTAGTTGCAGTCCCATTAACTGGTGCATCGGTAAATCCTGCTAGAACATTTGGTCCTGCATTAATTTCTGGATTCTGGGAATTCCACTGGCTTTATTGGGCTGCCCCAATTGTTGGAGGCATTATTGCTGGTGTATTGATGAA
>JACEMX010000007.1 GCA_013867335.1 Candidatus Nitrosomaritimum aestuariumsis | reverse complement strand
TGTTTTTTAAACCCTTTAGGGGCTAAGCAGACATTGTCAGAAACTGAAGCTCAGGTAGAAGAGGCAAAAGTTGAGGAAACTCAGGCTCCCGCAGAGGAAGCAAAGGCTGTAGAAACTCCAGTAGAGGAAGCAGCAGAAGAGACCAAAACTGAATCTAAAGCCGAAAAAAAGGCTGAACCTGAACCTGAGGCCAAAAAAGAGGGTCCCGCAAAATGGGGAATTGCTCACATCTTCAGTAGTTACAATAACACCATTATTCACATGACTGACCTTACAGGTGCTGAAACTGTCGCACTATCATCAGGTGGCGTTCATGTCAATGCAGACAGATACGAGTCATCACCATTTGCAGCAATGAAGGCTGCAAACACTGTAATTGAATCTGCAAAGACAAAAGGATTCACAGGATTTCATATCAGAGTAAGAGCAGTGGGCGGTGTAGGATCCAGAGTTCCAGGACCAGGTGCACAAGCTGCAATCAGAGCACTAGCACGTGGCGGATTTAAAATCGGAAGAATTGATGATGTTACACCAATACCTCATGATACCACCAGAAAGAAAGGCGGTAAAAGAGGAAGAAGAGTCTAGGGTTTTACAATCTTTAATTTTACAAGACATCCTTTAGAGCCAAAGTAATCTGTTAAAAAGTCTGTAAATTTTTCATCCGGATTGTTTCCCCTGTACTTTGCAAACATGTCTGCAAATTTTCTTTCAATTGCGTCTTGCAAGTCTCCCTTGATTGCCATCTTGAAAAATGTCCAGCCAAACTTGTCATACGGCTCGCTGAATGCATAACCGTTTGCACCGCCAACCAAAGTTTCCATTTGTGACATTGCAATCTTCATTGCAAGCTTGTCATCAGTAAAATTTTTGGTGCTAACCTCAAAGGTAATGCTCATTGCTCTTCACTTTTTTTGTTGTGTAGTTTTTCAGACAAGGATACAAATTTCCCATCTTGCTCTACATTGATTTTTGTGTTCATTCTGACGTTTAGTCCAACTGTCCTGAATAATGATAGTAACTGTCCGCCATCAATTGTCTCATCAAACTCACCAGTGCTGATTAGCTGTGCAAGCTGGCCAATGACTGCTTTAGTTTCATTTGGGAACTGGGCTTCGGCGTTTTGTAGTACTTCATCTGCTCTGAATCCTAGTTTAGTTGCAACAATTTCTCGGGGGGTAAGTGTTGGTTTTTCTTGTTTTTGCTCTGTTGGTTCTGGTTTTGGCTGGTTTTGAGTTGAGATGTTTTTTTGCATCTCTGCGAGTCTTTTTGCCTTTAGTCGTTCAAGTTCTGAATCTTCGCTCAACCCTTAATCACACCTATAGGCACCAATTTTGCGACTTTGGTGGCAATTCCCAGGTCATGTGAGACATTAACTACAGAATCAACGTCTTTGTAGGCCTGAGGAGTCTCCTCAACTACGCCGTCTCTTGTCAATGCTTTAATGACAATTCCTTTATCATTTAACGATTTTTTGACATTTTCTTCTGTATAGTTTCTTCTTGCTTTTGAGCGAGACATGGTTCGTCCTGCGCCATGTGCAGTTGATCCAAAACTAAGTTTCATAGAGTTTGGTTGCCCAAGTAAAATCCAGCTTGCAGTTCCCATGGAACCTGGAACCAATACTGGCTGTCCCAAGTGTCTGTACTTTAGTGGAACCTCTTCGCGCTCAGCTGGAAATGCTCGAGTTGCTCCTTTTCTGTGAACCACAAGTTTTCTATCCTCGCCATTTACCTTGTGTTTTTCAACCTTTGCGATGTTGTGTGCAACATCATAAACTAGTTTCATATCCAAATCAGATTCAGTTTGTCCAAAGACTCGCTCAAAGGATTTTCTAGTCCAGTGAGTTAGCATCTGTCTGTTGCTCCATGCATAGTTTAGTGCTGCAAACATAGCAGTCCTGTAAGACTCTCCTTCTTCAGAAGTGTTTGGAACACATGCAAGCTCTCTGTCTTTGAGATGAATGTTATATTTTTGCAAAGCTTGCTCAGACGTTCTCAAGTAATCACTGCAAACTTGGTGTCCAAAACCTCGTGAGCCGCAATGAAGTAAAACTGTAATTGTTCCCTCTGTAATTCCCATCTGTTTTGCAGCTTCTTGATCATGAATCTCTGCTACCTTTTGAACTTCAAGAAAATGATTACCTGAACCAAGAGAGCCAAGCTGTGGCATTCCTCTCTTTCTAGCTTTATCTGAAATTTTGTTAGGGTCTGCATTATCAATCTGTCCGTTTTCCTCACACACTTCTGCATCATGTGAATCGCCATATCCATGATCAATTGCCCAGTTTACTCCACGAGTTAGAACCTCATCTAGCTCTGAATGACTCAATTTTACAGA
>JACEMX010000071.1 GCA_013867335.1 Candidatus Nitrosomaritimum aestuariumsis | reverse complement strand
AATTGCTGAAAAAGTTGAATATTGACATGGACATAAAATATGGATTAATTGCCATTCCTGTTGTAATTGCAATTTTCGCAATAGCAATACCTGGCAATGAGCCATTTTTACCAGAAATAGATTCAAAAGTACAAGAAGTATCAAAAATTCAACCACAGATAGCCGACGCAGAAGAGCAAAAGGTAAGAGATTATACGCTTGTAATTGAGGCTACTGACTTTGAAGTCTCACCTACTGCCGTTTGGCATGCCTGGACATTCAATGGTACTATTCCTGCACCAACTTTGAGAGTCCAAGAAGGAGAATTATTGCGAGTAAGAGTGATCAATAATCATAATCTGACTCACAGCTTCCATGCACACATGGCAGATTATGATCCAAAACATGATGGCTCTCCCATCAATACAATTACTGGAGTGGGTGCTGGATCAATGATTCCACCGGGAGGAGAATGGACATATGAATATAATGTCAATACATCTGGAACTACCTTTTTCCATGATCATGCAGCATCGGAAGGTCTTGGAATAAAGGATCACATATTACAAGGACTTTATGGTTCTATCATAATTGAACGAGATCCTCCTAAAACCTTCATTGACAGAGACATTGTAATTGTAATGTCTGAGATAGGTTATGATGTTGAAAGAAAAAGCAAGGGACCCGTTCCATTCTATATCATGAATGGTAAAGGAGTACCGGGTGGAGAAAAAGCACTAGAGGAAATATTCAAAGAAAAAGGGCTTGATGGTGTTGTTGAGCAATTCAATAAAACAATACCTGTCCACTATGCAAAAGTTGGAGAAACAGTTCAATTCCATGTTATAAATTTGGGGGAACAAATACACTCATTTCATCTTCATGGAAACAAGATGATTTCAAGCACTAATGATAGAGGTTCTGTAATTACTTCACAGACACTTCCACTTGTACAAGGAACATTAGAGACATTCATCATAACTCCGGACAAACCAGCTATATGGTTATTTCATTGTCATGTTGTCGGTCATGCAGATGCAGGAATGATTGGTTTGTTCATAGTTGAAGAATGATTTCTTTCTTTTTTATTTTTAAAATTACTCTGTTAAAGAAATCTAGGTACGTTTTTTATCAATTAGTTAACAGATGTCAGAATTATATGGTAAATTTGTCTGGACATTCAACATGTTCATAATGATGTTCTGTGAACTTCTCTTGAACAACATAAATTACAATTTTATGTAATTCTCTTTCTTTGATTTCTTTGTGACATCGTATACATCTCTTTGTTGATTTTTCCATAGGGTACCAGCGATCCAAAAAGCTGGTCTATAAGGATCTGCGATCAGCTCAATTTGAGCAAAAATGACTCAAATTACACTTTTTGGTATATCAAATGCCTAAAGTAAGGCAGAAATATAGTAAAACATGGTTCTAAACTATGGATGATTTGGTAATTAAGCAGTTAAGAGACCTATATGAGTTGAATCCAGGAATTCCTCACAGAGCATTCCAATTTCCAAGATTGCCTCCAGGCATCACCCATCCTATGTTTAAAATTCATGAAAATCCAACCAAAGAAAAATTTTCACAAGATACAGCATCACTAAACAAAAAACTTGATGGATTTCAAAAATTATACCAACAACATGCATCAGGACTAATGGGAATGAATTCTTCGACAATAATTCCTCCAGGACACCCATTGTTTTCTGAAAGAAATTCAGTTGAATCACTCAAAGCAGAGAACGATAAATTGTTAAAACAAAATTTAGAGTTAAAGAAGAGATTAGAAAAAGAAAATTCTGATCATATCTAGTTCCAAAAAACCAAAAAATTAAGAATCCTTATTAATTTCTAATCTAACCTTCATTATGGTAAAGACTCCCGCCGAAAAATGGAAAGACACTGTAATCAAATACAGAAAACAATGTCAAAAAATTATCCAAGTTTCAAAAAATGTAAGATATGCAGGAGTAATTAATCAATATGGTAGAACAATAACTGGGATTGTCAGGTCAGACATAAAACCTCTATTAAAATCCGAACAGGTCAAAAATGAATTCTTTATACTCTCAACTTTGATGAATTTGAGAAAAGATTCAGAAAAAGCTGTTGGAAAACTAAATTATGTTTTGCTGGAACATCAAAAAGTATCTATCGTGATTTTACAGAAAAACAACATGACATTTTATGTGTCAATGGATGGAAAAGCAAAAGATTTACATGAAAATATTTCAAAAATTAAAAAATTAATTTAAGCCGGTGTGAAACCATGATATCCGCCGGTTTGCTCGGCTTTGTCTCTAAAGATTGGCTCAAATAGAGAAATCAAATATCCGTCTGGGTCTTGAATTACGGCATTTTTACCTGCTTCTCT
>JACEMX010000127.1 GCA_013867335.1 Candidatus Nitrosomaritimum aestuariumsis | reverse complement strand
GATGATGAAGAAATTCGTCAATCCAAGGCTCTGATTGGCAAACTAGAGCATCAGGTAGGATTCAAGACTCCTTTAAGGGGCCCAATACCAGTACAAGGAACTGATCATGAGTTAACTTATTCCATTACTGGTGGAGTAATTACACAGGTGTCTCCTGATATAGAATCTAAATCTCTAATCATACAGATCGATTCATTGTCCAATGGAACTTTGTTTATTCAATTACCACGTGATGTGATTGATGCAAAGTTTGATGAAGATGATGATGATTTTTTTGTTTTAATTGATGGCTTAGAGACTGGATTTGAGGAAACAAAAAGTATCAATGATAGGACACTAACCATTGCATTTCCTGCTGGAACTGAGGAGATTGAAATCATAGGAACATTCGTTGTCCCAGAATTTGGAACAATCGTGTTGCTGATTTTGTTAGTGTCAATCAGCTCTGTTATCGTATTATCTAGAACCAAATACTCGCTAATGAAAATCTGATTATTCCTGATTTAGGGATTTGAATTTTTTAATTGCTTCTCTGGCTAAATCTTCTTGTTCTGAAGCAGTTGTCTTTGTAGGATCTTCAGTTGCATAACCATCTTCATTTTGTTTCTTGTCTTTCATGAAAGAAACTTGGAATTTTAGAATTTAAAGTTCTCTGATACACGAATCAATTTTTTAATGTCTTGATTTGTATGTGCCATTGATATTGCACCTAGCTTTCCAGGCAAAAAGAATATGCCGTCTTGGGCTATCATTTTGAAATGATATTTCTGCAATTTTGCAGAGTCACACTTTGCAGCATCAGTTGAATTGATAATTTCTGTAATTCCGTTATTTACAAAATGGGTCATAAACAAAGAGCCCTTTCCTGTGACTATCACTTTATCTCCAAAGGTCTTGGACAACCCTTCTCTTGCCATATCTCCTAGTTTGTTGAGTTTAGAGTACGTTGTATTTGCAGAATTTTTAAGCTCACTCAGTGTAGCATATCCTGCTACCATTGATGCTGGATTGGCAGAAAATGTCCCTCCTCCAACGTACGATCTTTCAGATTTTTTCTTTCCTGTAGTGTCTGCATATTCCATAATCTCTTTTTTTCCACACATTACTCCTATTGCCATTCCCCCACCTACAATTTTACCTAAGGTGACAATATCGGGATCCAATTTCATTGTAGGGTACAAACAACCAAATCTAAATCGAAAACCTGTGACAATTTCATCTAAAATGAATAATGATTTATTTTTGCGAACAAACTCCTGAATTCCTTTTAGATATTCTGGTGTTGCAGGAATACATCCTCCACCTCCAAGGACAGGTTCGATAATCACTCCTGCTAAATCTTTAGAAAATTTCTTTAGAATTTTTATTGATTCTTCTAAATTGTTATATGGAATTGATACAATTTTTTCTTCATTTATCACACCGCTACTTTCTGATTCTGTGAATGGCCAGTTTACCGATTTTAACAAATCAGAAGTATATCCATGCCATCCACCATCAATTTTTGCAATAACTTTTCTACCTGTAACTGACCTAGCTAATCTTACAGCATACATTGTAGCTTCAGTTCCTGACGTCACATAACGAATCTTTTCAGCAACAGGAACTGCTTTTGAAATTATTTCTGATAATTTTATTGTCTGCTCATTTACTGTTCCATACATCCAGCTTTTTTCAAATTGGGTTTGCAATGACTTTTTGACATTCTTGGGACCATGACCTAAAATTAAACTCCAATGACCCATCCAGTAATCCGTATACTTGTTGTCATCAACATCAATCAGATTTTTTCCTGAGGATTGTTTTACAACAAAAGGATATGGCTCATAAAATCTTATGTTATGACTAACTCCATTGACATGTAATTTTAAAGATTTTCCAAATAATTTTGCAGATTTTTTAGTCTTTTTTTTGTATTCTGAAATTATGCTCATTTTCTTTGTCTCTTTGTAATTAATTCTGGCTATAATCTAATCAAAGATCGATGAATTTAGGCATGGTTTATATGTATTTGAAAGGTCTCGTCTTCTGCATACGTAACGCAATAGGCGGCGCTTGTGATGAAGTATGGTAATATACCATTTTGTGATTCATGGGCCTCCAGTTACGCATACAAAATGAGGATTTGATCAAGAGATCAAATCTGAGATGTGAAGATTATGTGCATCCGTCAATTCCAATAAAGTACAAATGTACTTCAATAATCAAATTAAATCAGAATCCGGTTGATCCTGCCGGACCTGACTGCTATCGGATTGATACTAAGCCATGCGAGTCATTGTAGTAATACAAGGCAGACGGCTCAGTAACGCGTAGTCAACCTAACCTATGGACGGGAATAACCTCGGGAAACTGAGAATAA
>JACEMX010000070.1 GCA_013867335.1 Candidatus Nitrosomaritimum aestuariumsis | reverse complement strand
TTTTATTCTTGTAATCTATTCTGTTTTAAATCCTCAGATGCCTCCACAAAACTAAATCCAGCTTTCTGTGAAATTGCTGAAATTAAATTCATATTCAAAACTTCACCATCTGCTAATTTATTTACAATCATGGTATGAATAAGCTCTTTTTGTCTTGGGTTTGCAGAAGCATAAACTTCTAATGCAGATGCATCAGCATTTGTGTCAAAAATTTTAACAATCTGATCTTCCCCAATAATTTTTTCATAAGCTTCATAAAGACCATGTTCTCTAATTACTCTCGAATCAGCAATATAGAAAAATCCAGATTCAAGAAATCCACTATTATTTTCCATGATCAAAACAAGATCAGAATATAAAAATTTCTTTCTTTCACCAAATCTTTTAAATGTAAAAACTTTTCCTCTGCCAAAACCCAATGTAGATAATGTTAGCTGGACAGGGCATAAGCTGATTACAGTAATATAATCATCTGGTCTAAGTTTTTCTACCTGCTGTTCCCCCTCTAATTCAAGCAAACGTGCTTGAAGTCTTTCAACCTCTTGAAGTAATTCATCCTTCTTAAGAGAAGAGAGGTTTTGTGTTTCATTTTTCGTGTTCATCATATCCTTTAGAATTTAAAATTTATTTTATTTTATCTTGGTGGGGTTTTGCACCCCACCAAGATTTGCACCTTGCAAAAACTAGGCAAGCGTGATGATACCAGCCAAAGCATTTGTTGCAATAGCAGTACCCCAAGCTTTGTAAAGAGTTGCATCCTGAGTCAAATTTGCTCTGTCATACATACCAGAAACATTGCTAAGAGTTGCACCTTCAAGAACCAATTTCACCAGTTTGTTAGCAGACGGAGACAGAACATAAACATTGTTATCATCAAGCATCAGCTTGAATTCAGTTCTCCAATCAGCAACTTGAGGCAAAGCCATTACATCATAACCAAAAGCAGTTCTGATGTAGCCGACTTTCACAAAATCGCTCTGGAAATCATAGCGATAATTTGAATCTGCTGGAAGAATGTTCTGTAAAGCAAGCTGAGTACCAGCAACAATTGCTCTCTGACCACCATTCCAAGCAGAAACCTTCTGAGCCAAAGCAACAAGGGTTGCCTGAGTGTATCCAGCATATCTCAAAGCATCATCACCAGCATTGTCAAGAGCTTCCATAGCAGTATTGAAAACAGAAAAGACATCACGAGTCACTTCGCTTTCAATTGACATAATAGCCTTGGCAACAAATTCTGCCAACGATTCTTTTCCAGCCAAAACTTTGTAAAGGGCAACCTGAACACTGATCTGACGATTTTCAGGAAGAACAGTCACCTGTCCAGAAAATTGTTTTCTCATTTCAGCAGTTCTCTGCGCTCTACCAGCCTTGCTAATCACAAAAAGGTCTCTTGGCTTAACATCAAAAGATGCACTGTCACCAAAACCAATGGCTCTAACATCAGTATACAGACCGATTGACTCGATCAGAGACTGAGGGAGAACCATGTCAATCATTGCAGAAACAACCGCAAAGGTTGCCCAACGAATCGAAGGATGATTTGCCCACTGCTCGATTGGGAAAGCATCCAATGTTGAAACACTAGCATGTTTCATAATTTCACTCTTAAGAGCAAGATTCATCTGCTCTTCTTTCTCAGCAAAAGAGATAGGTGTACCATCTTCTTTCACTTTCATAAATTCAACATTAGTCGCACCATTCAGTGCTTTATAATGATTCCAATAATCTTGAAACATAATATATGGTTTCAAGCCTTCGTCACCTAATGCAAAAGTTTTAATGTTATCGGGAACTCTCATGTATAAATCCTCCTAAATCCTTCATCAATATTATATTTGTATATATGGTAAAAACCACTAAGCAATTGCTACAACTTCAAATTGGTAAGCGGTAACTCTCTGAGTTCCAATAGAACCAAGACCGATTGAAATATAGGTCGTTCCAAGCAATTTGAGGGATAGACCAGACACTGCGCTTGCACCCCAATTCAACTGATAATCACCATTGGTTGCAACAACAAAAGTGTTGGTTGATTTCGTGCCAGTAATTACATCATCAGTCAAAGTGATAATATCACCAATCTGAGGTTTGAAGCATGAAATTGGGTCTCCAATAGCATGAGCAAAGTTACGTGGGTCAGGGTCAAGACCTCTGTACTGAGCATTTGTATCAACGATTTCAGGCGAGTATGCCATCCACAGATGAGTCAGGTTAGCACCAGTTGCGGGTTGAACCACTGTCCACATTTCAGTTTCACCTGCACCAGTTTCTTTTCCAGAAAGAGCAAACACCATGCCATTCTCAATAAGTGCGCTCGATTTTGCGGTTCTGTTCAAAGCATCAATATTCATTGCATGAACTTTATCTAAAACTACTACTCCATAAGCCATAATTTAAAATCCTCCTAAAATTATTTCCATAAA
>JACEMX010000121.1 GCA_013867335.1 Candidatus Nitrosomaritimum aestuariumsis | reverse complement strand
TTTTATTCTTGTAATCTATTCTGTTTTAAATCCTCAGATGCCTCCACAAAACTAAATCCAGCTTTCTGTGAAATTGCAGAAATTAAATTCATATTCAAAACTTCACCATCTGCTAATTTATTTACAATCATGGTATTGATAAGCTCTTTTTGTCTTTGATTTGCAGAAGCATAAATTTCTAATGCAGACACATCAGCATTAGTATCAAAAATTTTACTAATCTGCTCTTCTCCAATAATTTTTTCATAAGCCTCATAAAGACCATGTTCTCTAATTACCCTTGAATCAGCAATATAGAAAAATCCAGATTCAAGAAATCCACTATTATTCTCCATAATCAAAACGAGATCAGAATATAAAAATTTTTTTCTTTCGCCAAAATTTTTAAATGTAAAAACCTTTCCTCTGCCAAACCCCAATGTAGATAGAGTTAATTGCACAGGGCATAAGCTAATTACAGTAATATAATCATCTGGTCTGAGCTTTTCTACCTTCTGTTCCCCCTCTAGTTCAAGCAAACGTGCTTGAAGTTTTTCAACCTCTTGAAGCAATTCTTCCTTCCTTAGAGAAGAGAGGTTTTGTGTTTCATTTTTCGTGTTCATCATATCCTTTAGAATTTAAAATTTATTTTATTTAATTTATCTTGGTGGGATTTTACTCCCACCAAGATTTATACCTTATAAAAACTAGGCAAGCGTGATAATACCAGCCAAAGCATTTGTTGCAATAGCAGTACCCCAAGCCTTGTAAAGGGTAGCATCCTGAGTCAAGTTTGCTCGATCATACATACCAGAAACATTGCTAAGAGTTGCGCCTTCAAGAACCAGTTTGACCAGTTTGTTAGCAGACGGAGACAGAACATAAACATTGTTATCATCAAGCATCAGCTTGAATTCGGTTCTCCAATCAGCAACTTGAGGCAAAGCCATTACATCATAACCAAAGGCAGTTCTGATATAACCAACTTTTACGAAATCACTCTGAAAATCATAGCGATAATTCGAATCTGCTGGAAGAATATTCTGCAAAGCAAGCTGAGTACCAGCAACAATTGCTCTCTGACCACCATTCCAAGCAGAAACTTTCTGAGCCAAAGCAACAAGAGTTGACTGAGTGTATCCAGCATATCTCAAAGCATCATCACCAGCATTGTCCAAAGCTTCCATAGCAGTGTTGAAAACAGTGAATACGTCACGAGTCACTTCGCTTTCAATTGACATAATAGCCTTGGCAACAAACTCTGCCAACGATTCTTTTCCAGCCAGAACTTTGTACAAAGCAACCTGAACACTAATCTGACGATTTTCAGGAAGAACAGTTATCTGTCCAGAAAATTGTTTTCTCATTTCAGCAGTTCTCTGCGCTCTACCAGCCTTGCTGATCACAAACAGGTCTCTTGGCTTCACATCAAAAGAAGCACTATCACCAAAACCAATAGCTCTAACATCAGTATACAGACCGATTGACTCGATCAGAGACTGAGGAAGAACCATATCAATCATTGCAGAAATAACTGCAAAGGTCGCCCAACGAATTGAAGGGTGATTTGCCCACTGTTCAATTGAGAAGGTATCTAATGTCGTAACACTAGCATGCTTCAAAATTTCACTTTTAAGAGCAAGGTTCATCTGCTCTTCTTTTTCAGCAAAAGAAATGGGTGTGCCATCCTCTTTCACTTTCATAAATTCAACATTGGTCGCACCATTCAGTGCTTTAAAATGATTCCAATAATCCTGAAACATAATATATGGTTTCAAGCCTTCGTCACTTAATGCAAAAGTTTTAATGTTATCGGGAACTCTCATGTATAAATCCTCCTAAATCCTTCATCAATATTATTATATTTGTATATATGGTAAAAACCACTAAGCAATTGCTACAACTTCAAATTGGTAAGCGGTAACTCTCTGAGTTCCGATAGAACCAAGACCGATTGAAATATAGGTCGTTCCAAGCAATTTGAGAGATAGACCAGAAACTGCACTTGCACCCCAATTCAACTGATAATCACCATTGGTTGCAACAACAAAACCATTAGTTGATTTAGTACCAGTAATTACATCATCAGTCAAAGTGATAAGATCACCAATCTGAGGTTTGAAGCATGAAATTGGGTCTCCAATAGCATGAGCAAAATTGCGTGGGTCAGGGTCAAGACCTCTGTACTGAGCATTCGTATCAACGATTTCAGGCGAGTATGCCATCCACAGATGAGTCAAGTTAGCACCAGTTGCAGGTTGAACCACTGTCCACATTTCAGTTTCACCAGCACCAGCTTCTTTTCCAGATAGAGCAAACACCATACCATTCTCAATAAGTGCGCCCGATTTTGCGGTTCTGTTCAAAGCATCAATGTTCATTGCATGAACTTTATCTAAAACTACTACTCCATAAGCCATAATTTAAAATCCTCCTAAAATTATTTCCATAAA
>JACEMX010000178.1 GCA_013867335.1 Candidatus Nitrosomaritimum aestuariumsis | reverse complement strand
GTTGCAGGAGTGGTTGGAATTTTGGCATTTCCAGTAATTGCTCCTCATATTTTCCATGGTTTACACATAGTCCATATCTTTTTGCATATTGGTGGAATTACACTTGCAGTATTCATTACACTTTTGGCAACCATTGCGTATCTCCGAGTTAGAACAAAACGACTCTTACTTAGTGCAATTGCATTTGGTACATTCATTGCTGCTGAATCAGTTCTAATTATTGATGCAACATGGCCAAACATTTACGACATTGGTGATTTACCTTTATTAGAGGTCGGACACTTACTTACCTTCAGTACATTAGGATTATTGGCGATAGGAGTGTTTAGAAATGACTGACAGAAATTTACAATTACAAGAAATTATTGAAAAAAACCCAGGAATCCAATTCCGTGAAATTATGCGCAATTCCGGATTGAAAAACGGAGTCTTGAGTCATTATCTAGGAAAGCTTGAAAAAAATGGTCTAGTCAAAGTTATGCGAGGACCAAGACAAACACGATTCTATCCACCAAAAACCACCGAAGATGAATCCATTGTAATCAAAGCACTACGAAAACAAACTCCAAGAGATTTACTTTTAGCTCTTGTAGAAAATGATGGTTTAGAATTTTCAGAACTTGTAAAAAAAGTGGGAAAATCCCCATCTACTGTTTCACTATATCTTTCACAGATAGTTCAGGATGGACTAGTTGAGATAAAGCTTGAAAAACTAAAGAAGAGATATTATATTAAAGCAAGAGACCTTATAGATCAGCTAATTGAAGACTATAGACCAAGCTTGCTTGAGAAACCAGTATCGGGATTCGAAGACATCTTCAATTCCCTCTAGTAGGACTTTAGCTCTACTGTGTATTGGATTATTAATTTCTGTACTACTAGTTCCTTCTGCATTTGCTGATGTCTTTATCCCATCTCATGAGTATCTGGGATATTTTGATTCAGAAGGAATCTACACTGTAGTTGGAAATGTAAAGAACGAAAATTCTTTTGCAGTGATTCCAACAATTACGGTATCTGTAAAGGATGGGGATGAAATAATTTCTAAAACAATACAACATGTCCCACTTGCATCAGAAAAAGAAATTCCTTTTAAGGTAAAATTTTTTGAGGTTTCTGGAAACATTCCTGTATTGATTCCAGCTGAGCTTTCATATGAAAAACTCACCAAAGCACCAATCCCAATTGAGATTCTATATGATAATACTCTCATTAAACACAAAGATGGTCACATTACAGGTCGAATCCAAAACACTGGTGATGCTACAATCTATTATCCAAAAATCTATGCTGTAGTTCATGGGTATGAACGAGTACTAGACATTGTACAAAATCTTGAATATATTGAGAAAATTGAACCTGGAGAGATACTTGATTTTTCAATGTATCCAGACCCATCTGTGACTGAGGATGTCTTTTACTATAGCTGCTTTGCCCCAGTTGATACTACTGTTGTTCCATTGACAGCACAAAAAGAAGGCCAAGACTTTGATTTTAGATATGATTCAGGTGCATGGTATTCTGCTGCTAAATTTGATGAGAAAGGGACAACTCTTACAGTTAGGGGATACAACAGTTATCCTCTTGAAACGTATGCAAACTTTGAGTTTCCACCAATATCTGGCAATGAAAAATTTGATGTTACTGTAAATGATGAACCAATTGATTTTATCCAAAGTATTGATGATATGGGATTTTGGCATGTGGCATTTACAGTCGGACCAACGTCGCAAGGTGTGGTAAAGATTTCAGGATTTGAAAAAGGATTGCCACCCGAAATGCCCAAAGTTCCACAATGGATAAAGATCAATGCTGAGTGGTGGGCAACAGAACAAATTTCTGATGTAGAATTTTTGGAAGGAGTTGACTTTTTGTTTGAGAAAGGAATTATCTTTGTTCCCTCAAAAGAATTGAAAGCAGAAGTTAATTGGCAGATACCCTCTTGGTACAAAACAACTGCTGCTTGGTGGGCTGAAGATAAAATTACAGATGATGACTTTTTGTTTGCAATTGAGAATCTTGTTGCAAGAGAAATAATAATAATTTAATCTATTACGAAATTCAAATTGGTACATTCGTAGAATGACCCATTCTGGTTATATCTAAAAAAAGTGAAGTTTGATCCTTGAGTAATCGAATTTCAGCTGTATTGATGTTCTCAGTTTTGATACTTTCTATGGTATCTATCCCATCTTATTCTACTGATAATTTTTTACCTGAAGCATTTGCAAGCGAAGGGCATTCTGCATGTGAACTAAACTCACTTGATGACCTGACTCATCAATTTATGAGCAACAATGCCTACATCCAAATGCATACTGATGACGGAGTAGATCCCAAGAATACCGGTCCTGGAGACATGGCAATTGGAGAGATTCGAGGAAACGTTGGACCTAGTGGAACTAACCTATTCTCAGCTGACATCAACAAGGATAATCAAGTTACAGATATGCCTCATATGTGGCATGACGTAACTGCAAATGGAACTATTGT
>JACEMX010000105.1 GCA_013867335.1 Candidatus Nitrosomaritimum aestuariumsis | reverse complement strand
AATCTTTAGCTATTTTACATATTGATGGAAAAACTATCGCAGTTGATGGTTCAAGCAGGGCTCCTTCTCTGGCTCATAATTCCTTTTTTGAAAAACGCTCTCATCGGTTTATTGGATACAAGGCAACTACAGTTCCAAGTACAATAGCAACCATTGGTTATCTAAATGAAAAATATGGAAAACTTGACTGGGAGACAATAGTGAAACCCTCTATCCGCATTGCAAAACGAGGATACAGAATAACAAAACTTCAACATGAATTACAAAAAGACAATCTGAGAAAATTTTTCAGGGTAAAATCAAAGTCTGGTGCAAAATATTTTCTAAAGGATGGAGAGGTTCCATATGAAATAGGAGACCTGTTTGTTCAAGAAGATTTGGCTGAATTTCTATCTAATTTATCAAAGTATGGTTATGTTTCGTTTTACCAAGGAGAGATTGCAAAACAAATTGACAAAGACATGAAGGCAAACAAGGGTTTTTTGAGAAGTGAAGACCTGGCTTTTATCCCAGTACCAATAGAAAGAAAACCAATTAGCAGAAGATATAGGGGAATCAGAGTATACACAATGCCACCTCCAACTGCAGGAGATACCATGTTGTTAGTTCTAATGATGTTAGCTAACCTGAAAAAATCATTTCTAAGAAGCAGAACTCCCGACTCCTATCACTTTATTGCTGAAACATTTCGTAAAGCATTACTTTACAGAACTCAGAGAAAATTTAATCCAGAGACTTATCATCAGATTGATAAGAAAACTCATCTGAGTAGAGATTTTGCCAAATCCCTTTCCGAATCAATCAGAGATTCCATGGACCCAGATCTTCCTCTCAAAGAATTTCCAGACATTGAAGATACAACTCATTTATCGGTAATGGATAATGAAGGAAACGCAGTAGGAATTACACAATCAATTGAGCTAGTTTATGGGTCAAAAGCTGCAGCCGACGGTCTGGGATTTTTGTATAACAACTACATGTCAGCCTTTGAATTTGAAAATCCAAGTCATCCCTTCTATCTTAGGCCCAACTCAATACCTTGGACCTCTGTATCTCCATCAATTATCTTCTATAACCATGAACCTTGGATTGTACTTGGAAGCCCAGGAAGCGCCAGAATTTTTTCAGTGGTAAGCCACTTTATCTCAAGAGTAATTGATGGAGATAATTCAATGGACATCGCCATGACTAGGCCTAGAATTCATTGCTCTCTTGATGGAAAAATCAGCATTGAAGCAGATGATTCAGGAGTTGAGATAATTAGGCATCTTAAGAAAATGGGATACAAGATTGACATTAGAGAACGATTTTCATTTTACCTTGGAGCAATTCATGCAGTTCTAAAACGCCAGACTGGAGATGGGTTTCAGGGTATTGCTGAAATGCGAAGAGACGGCACTGCAGAAGGGTTGAATTGAAAAAATTCCCAGTTTTATTATCCATACCACATGGAGGAACACAAAGACCTCCAGAACTAGATGACCTGTTATCAATTACTGACGCTGATTTGTTTGATGACTCTGATCCTTTTGTAATTGAGATTTATGATTTGGGAGAAAAAGTAGAAGATGTAGTTAAGACCAATATTGCTCGAGCCTTTGTTGATCTTAACAGATCATTGCAAGATCTTCCACCGGAAAATCCTGATGGTCTGATAAAAAGCTCTACGTGTTATCAAAAACCAATATACAAAAAAGGACAAGAACCAGATGATTCGCTAAGAAATCTGTTAATTGAAATGTATTACAAGCCATATCATAGATCTATTCAAAAAAAAATCCATGACCTTGATTTGCAGCTTTGTTTGGACTGTCATTCGATGGCATCTGTTGCTCCTGATATCTCTCCTGATGGTAAGGAAAAGAAACGCCCATTATTTTGCCTGTCAAATCAGGATGGGAAAACATCGACCAGTGAAATGATTGAATTGCTAGCATCATGCATATCCGAATCATTTGATATTGACATAAACGAAATTTCATTAAATGATCCTTTTCATGGGGGACATATCACCAAAACTTATGGCAATAACCCATTTCCCTGGATTCAAGTTGAAATGAATAGAGACTTGTATTTGGCAGAACCTTGGTTTGATAGAAAGACTCTGTCTATTGATTCCTCTCGTCTTCGTGATCTAAATATCCAATTTGAAAATTGTTTAAATCTCTATTTTTCAAAGATTAACAAAAATGGAATGGAAAATCAATGAATGTAAAATGTAAAAATTGCAAAAAAGAATATGAATTAGATGCTAGTGAATTTTGCTGTAAAGCGTGTGTAGAAGAATACTTTATGCACTAGATAATTCCCTCTAAACCCAACTGCGTCATCTAGTAATTAGTTTGATGCTCTTAATCTTAGAAGGGGAACCGAACTTTTAGTTCAATCCCTACACAAACAATAAAGATATGGAATAATTAAACAACACAAATGTCAGTCAAGATAAAATATTCTTGTTGACTTTGGGTGTTTTATTTATCACAATTTTTGAAAGTTCCAAGTGAAGGGATTGTCAATTTAGTTTGGTTCCATGACATAAAATAGCATTCAGGCAAGGCCAACCAGAATCGTTTTTTGTGCCTAATCGGGTTCATATTCTAAATTTTTGCGATTAACGTTAAGTTTTTTCTGAAAATAATACAAAAAATA
>JACEMX010000174.1 GCA_013867335.1 Candidatus Nitrosomaritimum aestuariumsis | reverse complement strand
CAATCTTTTGCAGCAGCTCTTTTTCTGTAATCTGGTCGTAATCGGGGTCTTCGATGTATCCAACTGTTTTTCTATAGGCTTGAAAGCGCTTTTCATTGTCTAGGGATAAAACTCCAAGCTTAGGAGGATTAATAATGGCTTCTAATGTAACCGCTGAGGGAGCACGGGCATTTCTCCAAACTTCATACAACATGGTTTTAGTTTTATCTATGTACTCTGGATCGTTTGTGTAAAAGGCATTTTCAAAACGGCCCAGAGTTGTTTGCTTGCCTTCCTCTGAAATTGGTGTTTTGAACTGGAAAAGATGCAAGCCATCAACGAGTGTTGTTCTCAAATAGCTTGCTGGAAGATGCCTCACCTCGCATGTTCTAGACAATTGCTGCACATTTCTGAGATTTTCAACAGTTATTGGCGTCATTATTTTAATAGAAACATCCTGTTCTACACGTTCTTTCAATCCCGCCTCTTTCCATAAGTCAAGAAGGTTTTCCAAAGATGCTATCATTACAATTTCTTTCTTGGCTGATCGCAAAGCTCCTAGAAAACTATTCTTAGCAATTTCTGGATCACTTAAAATGTATGTCTTAGGCGCTGGTTTACCTGTCTCTATCTCGACTACCTTTTTCTTAATTTCTGACGATTTACTCCACAGATCGTCAAATAATGTTACAAATGCCTTCACTAGGGTTTTGCTATTTGTCCAAAGACCTGTGCCTTCCCCTTGCGCACCATACAAATCATCTTCAGTTTCAATTAGGAACAAGCTCTCATCATCATCTTTAATCAGAATGCGATTACTAAGTCTTTGACCTAAATCTGGAGTTCTGCCTTCAAAACAGACGGGTTGCGCCCGAGTTTTTTTGAGAAGATTTTTTATCGCTTTCACATTTTGCTCAGATACTTCTGTCAGAAATCTGAACTTTATCTTTGATTTTAATGGATGATCGAACAAAGCGTCGATTGCACCAAATTGATCAGCACGAACCAAACTTGGAACAGTAATTATCATTGAGAGCTGATTCTTGGTTTCCTGTATCATTTGCTGAATCTTAGAGTAAACGTATTTCCTGCCTTCTATCACTGTAAACTTTGCAGATTTGTCCTCTGCTTCTCTAATCACGATGGATTGCCAATCTGAAATCAAGCTACCTCTTCTTTGTCGTATAATTTTAGCCTCTTCCATCTTAGCTTTTGCGAATAGGTCTAATGCTTTATCAAATTTGACTGCAGAAAACCTGGCTGGATGCTCAAGAGTGGAATTAACTAGACCCTTACTTCGAAGGTTTTTCAACGAGGGATATAGCTGTTGTTTTGTGACTTTTAAAAGTCGAGTTATTTCTTTAGCTCTTTGAGGTCCCATTTTGGAAAGCATAATGTAAACTTTGGCATCTAGTTTCTTCAGTCCCAAATCCACAAGAATTTTGGTTAATTTCTCTTGATTCACCCAATCCCTCAGAATAGGAATAAAGTTAGTCATTATTATTTTTTGACTGTCTAAAGGATTTCAATTTTTTTCTCAGGAAAATCCTTTTTTCTAAATCTATGTATGCTGACGCCATTTCATTGATCTCCAACTTTTCAACAGCTCATTTTTGGTTTGTCTAATAGCCTTAGCCTGATCCACTCTAATTCTTATTAGTAGCTCTAAAACTTCTTCGAAGGCTAAGGCTGAGAATAGTGCAGGTCGATCGAAACTAGTATTTACTATGCCTTTGTTTTTTAGATTTTTGAGGCTTGAATAGAGCTGTTGTTTAGAGATTTTCAGAGCATTCGCTACTTCACTTCCTTTTCTAGGGCCTTTCTTGGCGAGGTACAGATACACTTCTGAGTCACTGCGTGAAAGCCCGAAAGCCTCAAGTGTTTTTAGTACTCGTTCTAAACTCAAACTGGTAGCACTCTTGATTCAAAGCATTTTTCTAGTTGGAAATTGAAAAAATTGGGAAAGTAAAGGCATCACAGGGTTTGTTTGCGCTGTCATCTTATACAATAACCAGTCCAAGTGAAATAAGCAAAAAAGTTGCCATCAACAGATAACTTCAATGTCTGTCCTTCAAAATCACCAAACCCCTGTAAAGTGCAATGGATTACTATTCTGCTGAATGGAGGAAAAACTCCTGTAGTGTCAAAGTCATAGATTCTTCCTATCATCATTCCTTTGAACCCGCTGTCCGCCCCTTCTTCCCCAACATACCAAACTGAATCATAAAATGCAACAAAATAACCTGTTTCAGTGTTGAGTGTTGCACTTGAAGTGCAGGCTACAACCAAGGGATAAGTGTCTTCTCCTAATATTAGGTTGCAGTAATACGTTGGTGTATTTCCTTTTTGCTGTTGAATGCCACCATTGGTGGTCCAGATGTTTCCTAAATCTATGTCTTGACCTGTAACAAGTAACTCAGCTTCAACCTTTTCTTTTGCCATAACCATCCCAACTAATGGAGTTGCCAACATCGCTGCAGCCATCAATGCCACAAATAATACAATCATATTTTTTTTCAAATTATCACCTCCCTCTTTAGCTTGAGATTTGGTTTTCTTTACGATGATAGCGTACTTATTTTCTAGTCAATCGAAAAAATTGACTATAACAACATGATGCGTCTACAAGCATTTAGTCGTAATTACACAGCCAAATGTATCCGCGCGCGCTTTTCAGGAAGCGTAAATAAAATGACTAAAAACACAATCGCCCAAAC
>JACEMX010000016.1 GCA_013867335.1 Candidatus Nitrosomaritimum aestuariumsis | reverse complement strand
GAGAACCCACTCTTTTCTGCTCTTTCTTCAATTTCTGATTTTTCTTGATACTTGTCCATCTCTGGATGTCTAAAGTTACTGTTATCATCAGTTACAAATTTGCCATCAAGTGCCATCAAAGAATCATCTTGCATTATTGCAAGTGGATTAATCTCAACTAGTTCTGCTTCTTTTTCAATTGTTAATTTTGATAATTTCTTCAAAGTATCTACCAAGTCATCAGCTGTTTTTCCTTCAAGGCCCATCTCTTTTGCAACCTCTCGAGCAATCTCCTCGGAGACATCGCCCATTCCAATCTCTTTTATGATTTGGTTTTTGACTGATTCAATTTCTACTCCACCTTCTGCAGATGCAATAATGGTGTAGCATCTCTTTGAGCGGTTTAGAAATATGGACAAGTACAACTCTTTTTTGATATCTGCCATCTTTTCAAGCAAAATGGCTCTTGCCTGCTCGCCTTTGATGGTCAAATCCATGACCTGTGGGTATTTTAGCTCAAATTCATCATCATTTTGGCATTTTTGGATGCCTCCTGCCTTTCCACGGCCTCCTACTGGGACCTGGATTTTAATTACAAATGGATAGCCTAACTCTTTTGCATGAACACGTCCATCCTCAATCTTAGTTGAGGATTTTGATGGCAGTAAGTTAATTCCATATTCACGGAATAACTCTTTTGCTTGAAACTCTAATAATCGCATGCAAAATTCATGAAAATTATGGTCTTTATTAATTATGAGTTATCTTGTCTGCTCTTCAAGCAAATCAATTATTTCCATAAAGCGATCTCGGCTTTTTCTAATCAACTCTTGTGGAAACTCTTCGAGTGGAAAAACAAACTGCTGGTGAAAACTAGGAACCAGTACTCCTCCAGATGTAACTAGCTGCTCGACTACATAGTCTTTAGTTAAAGTGCATACAATCTCCTCATATGCATCCTCTTCTTCTTCTAGGGTTTGTCTATACAGAACAATTGGCCTGTTGGTTCGAGCAACAATGTCTGAGCCTTTTTTTAGCAAATCAATTAGCTGCTGAATCTGCCATCCATCAAGGCTAATCTGTTTTACCATGCATATGTATTGCATTTTTTCTATTTATTATGCCCCTTTAGCTAAAAGCTAGCTAGTTTGTTGATTTTTGATTAAAAAAATTAACAAAAATAAAAGAAAAAAAGAATCACAAATTGCCTAGTGCTCTAGAGTGCTTTCCAGTGTGAGGTCTCTCACCAGAGTATTTTCTTCTCATGTGGCCTGATGGTCTTCCATCAAGTAACTCTAAGAACCAGGATTCATGTTCAATCTCTTCAGCTAAGATATCTGCTGCAATCTCATATGTCATAGGATCCTTTCCATGAGTCATTTTACAGATTTTATTCCAGTTTATGATGGCGCCTTGCTCTGCTTTGAGGCATTTTTCCAAAATTTCATGTAATGTTGTGCTTCTGTCTGATTGCAAAAAGTCTGCTCCTGCCTTTTGACAAAAGTCAACAATATCTTTTGGAAATTCTCCGCCTAACTGGAAAATCCTGTCAATACATGACTCAAAATGGCTGAGGTCTTCTAGTCTTGCATCCTCGATTACTCCTTTGATTCCCTCGCCTTCCAGTCCTGTACAGAAAGACCTGAGATTTGTAAAGTAGTAATAGGCTACAAACTCTACTGATGCATTAATCACTAGTTCTTTGATTAACTCATCGACATCAAGACCATTTTGTTTTAGAAACTCTACTCCTACAACGTGGTGTTTTGAGTCTGACATGCGTAGGGTTCCTATGAGTTTCATAAATACATTACAATTCATCCCAAAACTTGAGAATATCTCCCCAGAGAAGTTTCGGGAAAATAGCTATGCGGGGACATGGGAGCTATTTCTTCTCTGGAGTGATATATGCAAATCCTTTTTCGGATTTTTTATTTAAAAAGTGAGTCTGCACTGCACTAAATTGAATTCCCTTTATTCTACTGAGATTCTGATCTTTTGCCCATCAATGTCATCGTCTTTGTATTCTTGACATGTCTGCTCAAAGTTCACTGTTTTTACTCGGACCAAAAATGCCAGGTCTTCTGATTTTTCTTTTATCATTTCTAGTGACTCATCATCAAGATCTAAAATTGATGCAACATTGAGAACATCAGTTGGATTGTATCCTTTTTCTTTTCTTAGGGTTTGAATTCTTCGGGCAACATCTTTTACCAAACCTCTTGCCATCATCTCTTTGTTTCTAGCTGTCGAGATAAAGACGACATACTGGTCTCTTTTTGATGCGGCATAATTTTCTGCAGCATCAAAGTCAACAACAAAGTCTTCTGAATCCAAATCAATTTTTTCTCCATCAATTTCAAATGTATACGAATTTGATTTTTGCAGTGATGATGTGATGTCTTGAGGGTTTGTCTCTCCAAAGTTTTTCACAAGTGCACCCATGTGTTGTTTTGCTTTGGGTCCAATTCTTTTTCTCTCTAGCTCTACCACTGGGTTTACTGGCAAATTAAACTCCTGGAGTTCTGTGATTTGTTCTAATCCTGACTGTTGTTCTGTTTCATATATTGAGAATTTCTCAACATTAAGCTGAGCCTTGAGAAGCTCAGATAGTGATTCTAGTTTTTCTTTTTGCCCTTTACTTACGCAAATTAGTGCCTCATTTAGTGGCCATCGTCGCTTGAGTTTTCCTTTCATTCTAGCAGCAGCAGAGATTGATACGACTTCTTTTA
>JACEMX010000086.1 GCA_013867335.1 Candidatus Nitrosomaritimum aestuariumsis | reverse complement strand
ACTTTTGCTGTTTTTGGCACCTAACATTCATCCTGCAGACTCGACTCTAGGCACGATAGCGCTGATTGGAGGCATCATAATTGGTAGTATTGGATTTTACATCCGCTTTGTGCGAAACAGGGAAAGAAAGGTCTAAAGAAACGTTCATCTTTTGGAAAAGTTCGTGAGGCAGATATGGGATTATTTGGTAAGAAAAAGGAGATAGTAGAAGAGCCCACTATAATTGAAAAGACAGAAGAGGACATCCTAAAAGAAGAACTAGAAAAAGAAGTAGAAAACTTGCAAAAAGAGTTCAGAACAAAGCAAGAAGAAATTTCACAGCAAGAAAAGAAATTACAGTCCGTGAAAGAAGAGTACGATACCACCGTTTCAAACTTGATGGAAATTAAAAAAGAAGCTAATCAAAAGAATATGGAGTTAGATGTCATTAAAAGAGAATACAAGGAAATCAAACAAAAAATTGATGATACTGATGAGCAATATCAAAAAAGTAAAAATTTAATTTCAGATTTACAAAAAACAGAAACTAGTCTTAAAACTGCAAAAGAAGAATTAGAAAAAATAAACAAGGAGAATATCGAAGTCAATAGTAAAATTTCTGAAAGTAAGTCTACCTTGCATGAAATAAAAATGCAGCAGAGTCAGACCCAAAAAGAACTAGAGGAAATCACATCCAGACTGTACAATGCAAAACAAGAACTAGAAAGTTCGGGGAGTACGAGTGCTCTTACCAACAAAGAAAAAGAGTTCATCGAAAAAGAGATTGCCAAAAAGCCTGAAACAAAAAGCATCATAGAGGCAGCAAGTGCAGTTGCCGCATCATTAAAATCAAAATTAAACAAAACAGAAAAAGAGTTAGAGGTGATTCAGCAGTTGCTAGAAAAAGAAAGAAAAGAGCACGAACTTACCAAAGAAAAATTAGAAAAACTCCAAGAATCTGAGCATAAAAAATCATAAACCAAGTAGATTTTTTTTCCACTTTTCTTTCATTTCATCCTCAGTTACTCCCAAATCATACAATGGAGAAGTTACTTCAGAAAATTCTATCACATCAACTAGAACTATGCTTCCAATAGGACTTTTTACTCCATTTTGACGATAATGGCTCAAAATAGCCCCATATACAGGACCGTCTTTTATGATGTTGCCTTTTCCTTTGAACCGAAATCCCTTTCGTAAAAGAGGATCAATTACATTAATCTCAAGATGCGGATTGCTCTCCAAATTCTTCATAGTGTTTGGAGAACGGATATCAGCAAATGCCAATTGATCATCCCATGAAATTATCGTACCCTTTGGAGAAAGATTTGGAGTGTTATCATCAGATATTGTTGCAACATAACCTAGTTTTTGAGAATTGAGAAATTTCTTAACAGGTTCAGGAATATTTTGCAATAACAGTATCTAAAAATAATTTATTTTAAAGTCATCTGAAAAAGTCTTCGGCATACATTGAGAAAAAGAAGAATCCTATACCGCCACCAATGATTCCGATCCACGCACCTATTTGTTGTAGTCTAGTCACAGCTAATCACCATTTGTACATATTATTGAATCTATTCCATTTTACAGTTATGATCTTGAAGGATCGTGTTCTTTTCCTATATGTTTTGCAAGGTCTATAACTTCCTCTCCAAAATTCTCTCCACAAAAAGGACATTGAAACTCATACTGGTTAGACACAAAGAATTCTTAATCAAGCATTATTTAAAAAAGTTAAGAAATTATCCGTAAATTATGCAATGTTCACAATCACAAACATCTTGCTCTTTGGTTTTTACCAGACATTTTTTATGCTGACCAGCTTGGCATTGTACACATATTTTTTCCAAGTTTTCTACAGAAGTATATTTTTTTGATTGATCAAAACCAAATCCGCCATCTTGAGGTCCAACCATACGTTATCTAAACAGTAGATCTATTTTTACTTCACTAAAATTTGGGAAAAATAGATTTACTTTTTTTTATCATCCTCAGGCTCAGGGTTATCCCACATATGCATAGTACCCCTTATCATAAAAGAGCCTACAATGATGGCCACAAGTCCCCCTACAATGAACATAAAAAAACGTCCGATGCTTCTAATTCCAGCCATGATTTCTTTACGATGTCTTTGTAATTATAATTGTCTGGAAAACAAGATTAATGGCCATAATCAACCAAAATTGTGAATTGCAGTAACAAAAAGATTGGATGTTATCATGATAATGTCTTACACACTGAGGGGAAGGGAAAATGTCTTGTAAAGGACTGCAAATGCGAAGAATTCCAAGAATAAATTAAAGATTAAAGAGATGCCAGTTTATTTTCTAGTTTTTGAATTTCTTTTTGGGCCTCGTCATACTTGGTTTTTACAAATTCTTTTCGTGCATTAATTACAGCAGATAATGCTTCCTTGTATTCTTCATCTGATTCTTTGATTACATAGCATGATTGAAGGGAAGTTACTTCTCCGGTAACACTTGCAATGGCACCTTTTTGATTAAACTTTACAATTCCTCCAAAGGCTTCTATCGGCATAAATGCAGATTCTGCTTTGCATTTGTAAGTAACCCGTCCGGTATCGGTGTTGAATAATTCTGTAATTCCTCCAGGTAATCGAGTGACAGTTACGGTCATGGAATTATGAAATAGTGAGGGGTATTAATTATTTTAGAAAAAAAATCAAGCTGCAGGATCAGCTTCTGGAGCTGCTGCCTGAGCTGCTAAAAGTTTGTCAAT
>JACEMX010000019.1 GCA_013867335.1 Candidatus Nitrosomaritimum aestuariumsis | reverse complement strand
TCAGAAATTTTTGAGTTAATTTTGTTTAAACCTAGAATTTTATCAGAATTTTCTAAAACAAAACCACATAATGCTTCAGTTTTTTTCCTTAATGGATTTGAACTTTCAATTTTTATTTTCACTAACAAACTAAAATTTCAAGCATTATTTAGATTTATTTCAGTTCTATTTTTTTACTATTTGATAGCAAGCTTGCAGATCTAATGAAAACCGATTTGACTGTTTTACATTCCTGACTACAATTATCTTGAAATTTTATCTTGTTTGAGGCTTTCTTTTTTGCTCTTAATATCGCAAGAATTAAGGGAAGTAATGCAGCTCTTCCACCAAATGCAACTTTTTCATCAATTAACCAAAACATCTCTAGTGCGGAATCATCTAAAATCTGATTTCGAATCTGCAAGCCTTGATCTGAGTAATGACCAATAATTGTCAAATTTCCTCTTGAGAGGAAATTTACTATCTTTGCAAACTTGGTGCACAGATAACACTGATCATCATATACTACAATTGGGATGTTTTCTTGAATGTCCACAATATTCTATATCTTCGATCAGATTAAAATTTTGCAGAAGTAGATTTTTATTAAATTTCCAAAGAAAACGAGTCACTAATGGGCCTAAATTATTATCAAATAAAGAAGAACATTTTACGAGCAAGAAAACTTGTCATAAAATCGACTAATATTGCAGGATCTGGGCATCCAGGAGGCTCATTTTCAATGGCAGAAATTTTGGGCTGCTTGTTTTACAAATATCTCAAATACGACCCAAAGAACCCAACTTGGGAAGACCGAGATCGACTAGTACTCTCAAAAGGGCATGCGGCACCTGGACTCTTCTCAAACATGTCAGTCGCAGGATATTTTCCAGAAACTGAGCTTGAGACTCTCAGAAAATTTGGCAGTAAACTGCAAGGACATCCTGATTTGAAATGTCCAGGAGTTGAATTCTGTGGAGGCTCACTTGGAACTGGCTTGTCATATTCTATTGGAATTGCACTTGCAGCAAAAATTGACAACAAAGATCACCATGTATACACAATAATAGGAGATGGAGAATCAGACGAAGGTCAAGTTTGGGAAGCTGCAATGACTGCAGCAAAATACAAGCTAGATAACCTGACTGCATTTTTGGACAGAAACTTCATCCAACAAGATTCCTACACTGAAAAGGTAATGCCACTTGATGAAGAATTAACTGGAAATAACATTTCCGAAATGTGGAAGGATGCATCAAGATGGAAGACAGGTGATAAATGGAGATCATTTGGTTGGAATGTAATTGAAATTGATGGACATAGAGTAGAACAAATCAATGCTGCCATTGCAAAGGCTCTTGCAACAAAAGGAGTTCCAACAATGATTATCTCTAGAACCATAAAAGGCAAATCAGTTGAACATATGGAAGATAATCCACAATGGCATGGAAAGGCTCCTGATTCTGATGTAGTCCCTTTGATTTATGACGAACTTGACTCACAATTCATGATAGCACCATCAATTATTGCAGGAGATATGACAAACCTAGAAAATGAAGTAAAGCGATGTGTAAACGGAAGAGCAGATTATATTCATCTTGACGTAATGGATGGACAATTTGTCCCTGCAAAAACTTTTGATCATAATAAAATAAAAGAACTAAGACCTCTAACTGTAATTCCATTTGATTCTCATCTTATGATTGCAGAACCAGTAAAACATGTTAGAGATTATGTTGAGGCAGGAAGTGACATTATTACAGTACATACAGAAGTATGTGACGAGTCCAGTTTTGGAGAAATTCATGATTTGCTAAAACAAAACCAAGTAGGTGTTGGACTTGCAATAAATCCTGATACAGACCTTCCTGAGTGGTCCTACAAATTTTTACCATCCCTTGATCAGCTAATTGTAATGTCAGTTGTGCCTGGAAAATCAGGACAAAAGTACATTCCTGAAACTCATGAAAAAATGAAAAAACTAAACTCTATTCTAAATGCGCATAAATTTACTGGGTATATTGAGGCTGACGGTGGTGTCAATCTTGAAAATATTGGTTCCTGTTTTGAAGATGGTGCTAGAGCATTTGTCGGCGGCAGTGCAATCATTGGACAAACAGATGTACGAGAGACAATTCGAGAATTTAGAAATCAAGTACTCAAAGCAAGAAGAAAAAAACTAATCGAAAAAGCTCATCAATTAGGAGGGGCAGATTTGGCAAACAAATGGATCGGACTACATGTTGTAGGTGAAAAGCAAGATCAAATCATCAAAATTGCAAAGGAGGAAAATCTGCTTTGAATCCACCTCAAATGAGTGATATGAGAACAGAGTATTCAAAATCTCTGATAGAAGTAGGTAAAGAAAATCCGAACGTAGTAGTATTAGGTGCAGATACTACTGATTCTCTTAAGACTTCTGCATTTGGAAAAGAATTTCCAAATAGATTTTTCAATGTGGGAATTGCAGAAGCAAATTTAGTTTCAGTATCAGCTGGTTTGGCTGCGTCAGGAAAAGTTTCTTTTGCAAGCACTTACGCAATTTTTCTTCCAGGAAGAGCAGTTGATCAAATTAGAAATGGCATTGCTTATCCCTCTCCACCAGGAAAAAAAGGACTCAATGTAAAACTAGTTGTATCACACGGTGGACTTTCCGTTGGGCCTGATGGAGGTTCTCACCAGCAAATTGAGGATATTGCAATTATGCGAGCAATACCAAATTTCCGCGTATTTATTCCAGCCGACACCTTTGCAGTATCTGGTCTAGTAAGATTGATGGCAAACGAATACGGTCCATTCTACATGAGAATGGCAAGATCAAAAACCCCCATAGTCCACTCTGACTCGCAAGAATTTCACACTGGAAAAGGGATTACACTCCGAGATGGTTCTGATTGTACCATTGCTGCATGTGGAATTACAGTAAGAATGGCTTTAGAGGCAGCAGAGGTCCTTCAACAAGAGGGAATTTCATGTAGAGTATTGGACATGTTTTCCATAAAGCCAATTGATGGTGATATTTTAGAAAAAGCTGCCAGAGAAACTGGATGCATTGTAACTTCTGAAGAGCATAATATTTTTGGAGGAATGGGCTCAGCTGTTGCTGAATCTGTTTCAGAAAGGTATCCTGTCCCAATAACTAGAATAGGTGCTCAAGATATGTTTGGTGAATCTGCAAGAGATAACGAGGTTCCACTTCTTTTAGAAAAACATGGAATAACATCTTTTAATATGGTAAAACAAGTCAAGGAGATAAGGAGCAAAAAACTATGAAAATATTTCTTGACACTGCAAACCTTGAATCAATAAAAAAATTCAATGATATGGGATTGCTAGATGGGATTACAACTAACCCATCTTTGATGTCAAAAGAAGGAGGTAATCCAAAAGATGGAATGGCAGAAATTACAAAAATAATCAAAGGAGATGTTAGTCTAGAAGTTTTAAGCACAGAATATTCTGGAATGGTTGAAGAAGGGAAGAAATTACGCGACTATGGTGAAAATGTCGTAGTAAAAGTTCCTATGACTCCAGACGGATTAAGAGCTTGTAAAGCACTCACAACTGAAGGAATTCCAGTAAATGTTACCTTGATTTTCTCATCTAACCAAGCAGTTCTTGCAGCAAAGGCTGGGGCCAAATATGTTAGTCCATTTATTGGAAGGTTAGACGACATTGGACATGATGGCATGAACTTGATTCAAGAAATTAAAACAATTTTCTCAAATTACAATTTTAAAACTCAAATTTTAGTAGCTAGTGTAAGGCATCCCTTGCATGTTGTAGATGCCGCAAAAATTGGTGCAGATGTTGTAACCTTGCCACCAGCAGTACTGGATAAAATGCTAAAGCACCCACTTACTGATATTGGCCTTAAAAACTTCCTTGCTGACTGGGAAAAACTAAAAACTGAAAATCCTGACATTCGAATCTAAATCACAAAAATTTTTTTGGGTTCTGAGATAATTTTCAATTACAAAAAAGAAAATTAAAAATTATTGAGAACCTTTATTCCTACTTTTTCTAGAACCTGTTCCTCTTCCTGTTATCCTAGTCATGCCTTCTGTAGAAGGTCTTGCCTTTGGATCAGGAATATCTCCTAATTTCTTTGAACCTGTTCCTCTTCCTGTGTGAATTGTTCTGTTTGCAGACTTCTTTTTCTTCTCGGCTTGGATTTTTCGATATTCATCACCAGACCATTTTTTGCCTCCGTCTTCAACTTCAACGGTACCAGTGCCCCTACCGCTTCTAACTTTGATTTTTCCCATACTGTAATTTCATCTCTCTAATATTTAATTAAGCTCATTTTCAAAAATATTTTCCTTCTCAGAATAACTAGAATATCTACTTGGAGAATTAAAATCAAATTTTTACCCCACATTTTATAATCCACCATCAATTAACCCTGAATGTATTTATGAAAACCATCTTTTATTTTGTAATTCCTGCAATTGCTTTTGTTGTAATTTTATCAAATGCTCTTTTTGGACATTTACTATATGATTCTCCTTATGATCAAGACATTAACAAATATTCTGTGTATGTACATTTACAACCTGAATGGAAAAGCTACCCCGGGAATATTTTATTTGAAATTACAAATGTTTGGTCAAATCCTGAACCAAAAACCAATACCTTCAACTATGATCCGTCAATTGAGGCCTCCTTGGTAACTGATCATAATTTCAATCAACTACAGTTTCAAAATCAAAAACCCTTCGTTGAGCTAAAACATGAATTTAGTGACTGTGAATCAAGCTGGAAACCTATTCTATACCGTTATGCAATAGATAGTATCCGAAATAACCTAGAATATATGCAAGGCAATCAGCTAAACAACGATCCATACGTACAAATCTTCCCAGACATTCCAAATGAAAAATATGATTTAGAGGAACAAAAAGACCTCACAAAAAATGGTTTTGTACAGTTTATTCCAATTTGTACTGCCAAAGAGATCACATCATATGATTTTTCAATCTCAACTAATGATGACAATTCAGCATTCGATGTTTATTTTGTAGATTCAAAGCAGCAGGTAGAAAATTATTTAAAAAATAATTCCTTTGATTTCTATTCTCATGATGATTGCTATGCTCTCAATCATCAAAGTTATAGTGGAACATGCAGTAATGTGAGCCCAGAAGGAGGTATACTAATCGTGCTTACTGACAATCTAGAGCTTTCACTAACAAAAATTCGAATTAACATTCATGAAAGAATTTAGAACTAATTGTTAATCCATCCGAGTTTCCTAAAGTACGTAAACATCAGGATTACAGGTATTGCCGATGCTAAAATAATGATAATAAATGAGGTGTATGGCCCTAAAATTTGCCAGCTAGTATCAACTCCTCCTGGTAGATTTATGTTCATTCCATAAAATGTACCTATTACAGTAGCTGGGATGGCAAGAGTAAAAATTATTGTCAAAACGGCAAGCACCTTGTTAGTTTTCTCAGTACTTAACACAAAGTCAGTATCCTTGTAAATTTCCATGGTTTCCCTTGATTCTTCTAATGTTTCAATTACCTTATCAATGTGGTCAATTACGTCATCGAAAAACAAACCAAGATCTTCCTCCTCATGAGAAAATCTTTTCACATTATCTGCAATTTCCAAAACAAATCGTTTTAAGGGATTAGCAATTCTCCTCAACTTGTTAATTTCTCTTCTTAGTAATGCAATACTTCTTGCAACAGATTTTGTCTCATCAAAAACACCATCTTCCATTTCGTCAAGATTGGCAAATATCCTTCTAGATGTATGGAGAAGGTCGTCTACTAACTTGTCTATTATCTCGTGTAGAAGTAGTCCTGACGAACGTCCCAAAAGCCTTTCTTTTCTTTGTGGATCCAAGTTTGAAATACACAAATCTACCAGATCAACTAGAGGTTTTAGATCTCCTTGATGAACAGTCACCAGAAAATCTTTTCCTAAAAATATTGAGAGTTGGCTATTTTTTGCAATTGCAACTTTTTGGGAAATTGGAGGAAAATGAAGAATTACGAAAAAATGGTCATCATATCTATCAAGTTTTGGTAATTCAAATTTAGTCATACAGTCTTCTATGTTTAGGGCATTGAAATGATATTTTTTGGCAAGTTCTTCCACATCTGTCCTATCTGGATTTTGCATGTCTATCCATGTGAATCTCTTTGCTTCCACTGTCTCAATTTTTCTTTCTATAGAATCCTCTAGAGATTTTTTTCCAGAACGTAATCTACCAGTGATGAATCCTTTCTTCAAGTTGAAAGGTTCCCTGATACAACAAATTTAAAGCGATCGTCTGTAGATGTGACCCTTTACATGAATAGAACTAATGCCAAGGCATCAAATATACTGCGCCGGCATATGTCAATGCAACCGAAACGGCCATGGCTATCCACCAAAATCTCATATCTAAAAATAAATTTGCTTAATAATAAATCTACAGGCTAATTTTCACCAAATTTAGAATCAAAGATTATTACTGGATTAGGAAATTCCTAATATTGTGGCCCTCGTAGTACAGTGGTTAGTATAGAGGATTGTGGATCCTCGGACAGGTGTTCGATTCCCCTCGAGGGCCCTCCTAAATTTACCCATGCACAGTAATCTAATCCTTACAAAATCTAGAAAAGTTTTTAAAAATTGTTTTTTGGATTTTTATGCTTCAAACTCTTTTTTTATTGCAAATTTGCGTTTTCCAACTTTATAAACAACTCTGCCCATAATCAAAATCCAAAATGCCCATAATATGAAAAATATAACATAATCATTCGGATTCTCTTCTATTGCTGGAGGATTACTAGGTTGGATTTCTATTGGCTCATCAAAAGGAGAAGCAGCTACAATTAACATTATGATTGGGAGAATAACTAAACTTGCTATTTGAAAAACCATTCTAAATCACACCATCCATTAAATAACTCGGCTTTAATTGTTTAAGACTTTGCGGTAATTATCGTCATTAGTAATAATGAATTTAAAATTATTTTTCATCATTTTGATGATTTGGATCATTAACACACATTTGCCGTCCTGATAATTTTAGCACTAGAAAAAAATTTATCACTAGTTTAAATAAAATAATGACTAAATCAAATTATGTCTGTAAAATTCAGAAGCTTTGTAGATGATATCTGGGATAACTTCCCTGGATTAAAAGAAAGGGAGGTAACCGACATTACAAATACCAATAGACTTTGGAAATTACAAGATTACATTGATGCTGGTTATCTTAATTTTGAAACTGGAAGAAAATTTCTCTATCGACTCAGTGTTTTAATTGAAAACTATGCCGTCAGAAATAACGCACCTCTTTTGGCCACATTTGAAACAGAAAAAAGATACAAGTATGTCGGGGACAGGTACAAGGAACTTTTACAAAAAATACCTAAAGCATGGATTATCGGAGATTTCAACAATCCCTACTTGGCACCACAACCACCAAACAATGCAGAAGTAATTAGCTGTGATGGAACAAATATCTCTAACATGTGGATAGTAGTCACTAAAAGAGATACTGGACCCTTTGGCTTAATTGCCGAAGAAATCGGTGATGGACAATTTAGAGGCTTTTTCTCTATTAGCCCAATGGTAATCGGCAATGCAATAAAATCAATATCTCAGCAATTGAAAATTTCTATTGATTTGTCTTAAGACTAAGCAAATCAATATACCATTCAATTTTCTTTGGAGCGATTTTAGACATATTTTTGAATTTGGAAATAATTCTAAATACAAATTCTCTTAACCTATCTCAATGAAAGTCACAGAAACTGCAAATCAATGCAGATCAAAGTAAGATTTGGGACACAAATCATTTCAGAATCCTGAGAAATACCTTCCTCTGGTACAGAATTCTACCATTAATGGAAATGGGCAAGGAGCAACTAGAAAATGCAAAGTCCAACTGGGTGACCAATCTTTTACTGTAAATGAAACACTTAGGGCAGTGGATGATTCAAACAAATCCTTGATAATCTCACTTGATAAGGCACCTTCACCAATGCAGGGACTTGAATTTCAATACAAAATCAGCCCATCTGATAATAAATCTGACCTTGAAATTAGTACAGAAATTGCAGACAGCCCTGAAATGGAGCAAATGATGCGTGGTTATTATCAATGATTGCCCAAGGGATTAAGAAATTCCATGAATGAGAATTCACATTTTACTTTTTTAATATTCAAATTCACAAAGTGAACAAATCATGAATTCTCCATCTTGTCTTAAAGGAACTTCTAAAGAATCCTTTAAACAATTTGGACATTTGGTGTAACTACTCATAATTATACTAATAATTAATTTCATTTAACACCGTGTCTGAAAAAAAGTTTTCACTCATTTTTTGATTTTCCTATTTTTGGGAAATTGAGAAAAGTAATTAATTATTGAGCTGTATATGATTAATAGGCGATAGTGAGTAGGTAGAAATTTTCTGTGTATAGGAACTTTCTATCCTGCTTTTTTTTAAGTTAGGCTCAAATCACTTTTGTAAGTTGTCTTATTGTATACATACTCAATATGACAGTACTTGTAATTCCGAATCTGATAATAATCCGCATATTTTTTAAGGATCTTTTCTAATCTGCGAGTCATGGTGAAATCAACACCTAAAAAGAAAAGTTCTGGAATAACTCCTTGGACATCTAGCTGGAGTGAAATTGATAGATCAATTGATAATCTCCGAAAAGATATGGAAAAAGCATTTTCCTCATTTCCATCAATCCAATTCCCAACTATGCCAAAAATGGCTCATACATCATGTGATTTGATTGACGAGGGTAAACAATTCCGTGTAAAAATGGATGTACCTGGTGTAAAAAGGGATGAAATTAAACTCGAAGTAACAGACAACTCCCTTGAGGTATCAGCAGAACACAAGGAGGAATCTGAAGACAAGAAAAAGAATTATCTTAGAAAAGAAAGAAGTCACGTATCCTACTATAGGACACTACCTTTGTCTGAAAAAGTAGTTGCAGGAAAAGTCAAAGCAAAACTCACCGATGGTGTGTTAGACATTACTTTACCAAAGTCAAAACCAACTACAATATCTAAGAAAAAGTCTATTCAGATCCAATAATCTTTTTTTTGAATTACTAAAAATACCTATTTGAAAATACGTTTAAGGTCAAAAAACACCGTACTTGCTTGATTCCATTTCTTCTTTTATGGCCAGTTTGAATCTGTGTTCCTTGTTCTCCATATTCTTGGAAATCCATGTAAGGAATTTTTTCTCCATTCCTTTGCCCTTTAGTAAATTAAAATCATCGCCCATCTGCTCTGCTAGTTTCTCCACAAGGGTTCTATTCACACTGACCACAAAAAAATGCCATCCAAAGGCAAATTCAGAATCAGTCATAACAAAATCATCGTTTCCGTGAACCATCTCCTCGAGAAGAGTAAGCTTGTGGGCTATAGCTTTACTTGTTTTGTCATAATCCACTGCAGAAACATTGATGTTAATTCGTCCATCCATGATTCCTTTGTGTTTATACAAAATAAAAGGATTAATGATTATTCCTTCAAAAGGTGATCAAAATCTATATCAAAATGCATTTTCATTATGTCGATGTAGGTTCGGATTGATTCAGGAATTTCTTCCCTACATGCAACTCCAAGATTTTTTGCATTAATCCAAATTGTAAGTGTTTGGATAATTGTTAGAAATCGATCATTTTTGATTTGGGGATCGGCAATTGCCTTTGTGTATCGTTCAGCAAATTCCCAAGCTGTGACAAAATCTACGCATTTTACTCCAAACACTGCTAGCAATTGCTCTTGTAATGATTCTGCTTTTTTGAAGGGGGTAACATTGAGAATATATGGAAAGTTGACTTTATCTGGCAAACAATCAGGAAGTGGCCCCCAAATTGTAATTATTTTAATACCTGGTTTTAGATTCTTGAATTTTTCCATCATGGCCTTGATGATCTGCTCATCTGTAAACCAAAATAAAATTACAGAAGCATCAGAAATTTCTACATCCTTTATGTCTTTACAAATAAACTCTCCTGGATAATTTTTTGCAAGATTAATTTTTTCTATGTTGTTATCGATGCCAATAGCTTTTTTTACATGGAATTCATTTAGGGCCATTTCTACTCCTTTTCCATCTCCGCAACCAAGATGATAAAAAATATCATCTTTGCCTAAATTTACAAAATTAAAAATCTCTCTAAAGGATTTATCTGGTAATTGTACATCATCACCACTAACAATATTTTGTGGTAAGGATTCTAGATATTCTTCAATTTTCAATAAAATGAGTAAAATTTTTGAGAATTTATTCCCTTATGCTCTCAAGCTTTGATACTGCTTGCCATAATTGTGTTCTAACATAAGAAGGCAAATTTGGATCCTGTGTTACGTCGTCGAGCAAACTAATAGTATTTGCAGCCCTGACAGATAAAGCATATTCATCATCACTCAAATCTTTGATTAAATCTGAAATGGATTTTTTTACGGTTTTTGGGGTAGATGAGCTGGCTACTATTTGATTAAGTGTATCTATCGCTTCTTTCATTGATTCTTTGTTTTCCTTTTCATCTGCCATTTTTTACACCATTACTTGGAAATTGGGAGTATATAGTTACATCTCTACAAACACGTTATCATCTTCTACAGTAACGTTGTATGCTCCTAAATTGTTAATTTTAGCTGGAAATTTAACTAATTTTCCAGTTTTACAATCAAATTCTGCTTTGTGCCATCCGCAAGTAACCACACAACCATTTAAGGTACCTTCTGAAAGAGATGCACCAGAATGAGTGCATGAATCATCTACAGCACAAAAGTCTCCATCAATGTTAGCAACTAGTACTTCTTTTCCATCTAGGGCAATTTTGATCATTTTTCCTGGGGGAATATCAGAAACTTTGCCAGCTATAATTTTTCCCATTACTGGTTTTAACTTATTATTCTTAATATTTTTTCGTAAAACATGATAAGAGAGGCTATTGAGGATGACAAAATCAACATTCTGAAATTTTGTGAAAATACTTTCTCATGGGGAGATTATATCGCAGATGTATGGGATTATTGGCAAACTGAAAGAAACCTTTTTGTTTTTGAAAAAAACTTCCCAATTGGAATTTGTCATGCTGTTTTCCTAAAAGAACATGTATGGATTGAAGGAATTAGAATCAAGCCGGAATTTAAAAGACAAGGAATAGCCTCAAAATTAATCAAACATGTAGAATCATTGGCAATTGAAAAACAAATTCACTCATCTCTTATGCTAATCGACACTCAAAACAAACCATCTTTAGAAATGTCACAAAATCTAGGCTACAGATCTTATCAAACTTGGAATTTTTATTCGCTTCTTCCAGGAAAAAACAACGCCTTTGAAATCTCTTATGCAAATACACTGAAAGAAAATGAATTTCCTCATTATGTAAAATCTTGGAGATGGATTCCATTAGAAAAAGAAACGATATCTCTTTTGAATAGAAAAAACTGCATAATTCATTCTGGAGATGAACATAAATCAACTGCAATTTTGGAAGATTCTGAGCATTTCAAAAAAACATTGATTGTGACATTATTTGCAGGATCTGATTCAAACACCGTTAATCTTCTTTACTTTCTACAAAATCATGGATTTGAAAAAAAATATCAACGAGTACAAATCCTGACAAAAGAAACTTTACCAAAGTTTGAAAATTTAGACTTTAAGCTTTCTTTTCACTTGGTGCAAAAACTATTGTCTTGAATCTTAACTGTTCTAATTGTATTTCTCAGTGTTCCCAAGTTCTCAATTTCCATCTCTACTTTATCTCCATCTTTTAGAAATACTGCATTGGGCTTGTTCAGCATTACTCCTGCTGGAGTACCAGTAGAAATAATGTCTCCTTTTTCAAGGGTCATCACATTACTTATCTTAGAAACTATTTCAGGAATTTTTATGAACATCTTTTCTGTTGATGAATTTTGTCTAACTTGACCGTTTACTTTAGTTACAAGTTTTAGATTTTGTGGGTCTTGAATTTCATCCGAAGTAGTAATCCACGGCCCACATGGTGCAAATGTGTCAAATCCCTTTCCTCTTGTGAATTGTTTATCTTTGAACTGGATGTCCCTTGCAGAAACGTCATTGAAAATCATGTATCCAAATATTGCCTCTTTTGCTTGTTCTAGGGAAATATTTTTGCAAGTTTTTCCAATTATCATGGCCAATTCAACTTCATAATCTAGCTGAGTCACAAATTCTGGGCACTCTATATCTGAATCAGTTCCGTTAAGAGCAGTCCTAGGCTTGATTACTATAGCCGGATCATCTGGTGCCTCTAACCCTTGCTCCTCGGCATGATCCGTGTAATTAAAAGCAAGACAGATTATCTTGCTTGGATTTGGAATAGGTGGAAGCAGTCTGAAATTTGATAGGTCTTGAGCATATGGAAGGTCATCTATCTTATCTACAATCTCATTATACCATCCATCAAAAAGAAAATCTTTGATAGTATAAGGTATAGGAACTCCTGTTTGGTAAGTTATCTCATCTTTTGTAGCAACCTTGTTCCCCTTTACAAAACCATATGTCTCACTATTGTCGTATGATAATCTTGCAATCTTCATGATTTTTTCACTCACTTGTGTGTAAATATTGCTTGATTTTGTGAGTCTTTTCTACAATATCCAAATCTAACAAACTGAATTTCTTCTCCTTCTTTTAATTTTAGATAATGAGGTTCTGTATAAACCTCTAATTCCTCAAGACTGTTTTCATTGAATTCTTCGTCTATAAACAATTGGTTTGGAACTAGGAGTTTAATTTCATGAGCTGTTTTTTGTGGAATCCATTGAATTTTTTGAATGTTAGATGTTTCCCCATCTTCAACAAAATCTCCTTCAAATTCTTCATTTACTTTAGTAATTGCAATGTTTCCTAGTCCAAGTAATCTTACCTGAATTCCTGGTTTGAGGTTTTGTGCATCATCACTACCAATCAAAACATTTCCGTCAATCTCGATTGTTCTTTTTCCCATATCATTGATGGGGTGATTGGGAACTTCAATAGATGAAAAAGGAAGTTTGTTTATCTTGAGTTTCTTTGGTTTGTTTACCATGAAAAGTCTAATGCTGTCTGCGTCAACAAATTTTCTATTAAAAGATTCAAGGGCATCAAATGGCGCTAGTGTATTGGCTTTTGTTAATCCTAACGACAAAATAAATTTCTTGATTGCTTCTGCCTTTATTCCTCTTCTTCGGAGGGCCTCAAGTGTAGGTAATCGTGGATCGTCATACCAAGATACCTTTCCTTCTTCTATCAGTGGCTTTAGGATTCTCTTTGAAATGGGCATCCCCTTGAATTCAAGCCTAGAAAAGAAATCTTGATATGGTTTTCTCATGCCTAATTCATCCAAAATAGCATTAATCAGTTCCTTTCTCAATTCAAATTCTTTGGAACGAAAAGCATGTGTTATACCGTCTTTGCTATCCTCGATTGCAACTGCAAAGTCATAACTTGGCCAAACTCTGTATTTTTCTCCTAGCGTGTAATGTTTCTCATCTATGATTCTAAACAGAACAGGATCTCTCATCACGGCATTGTCTGCTTTCATATCTCCTCTAAATCTTACAATGGCTTCTCCTGGCTTGTATTTTTGAAACATTTTGTCCCACCCTTGATTATTTTTATTAATGTCTCCTAAACTACACTTGCAAGCTTTTCGCTCTTTTCTATTCTGACTAATATTTTCTCGTTTACAAGTACAAACATAGGCCTTTCCTGCATTAATCAACTCCATCCCTTTTTCGTAAAAAAATTCCATATCGTCAGATGTACTCTTTACAACATCAAATTCTATCCCTAACCAATCTAAACCAACTTTAATGGCTGCATGGTATTCCATCCTTTCAGCTTCAGGATTTGTGTCATCCATCCTCAATATACACTTCCCACCATACATCTTTGCATACTCTGCATTGATTATGGCTGCTTTTGCATGTCCGATATGTGGATAACCATTAGGCTCAGGTGGAAATCTAGTTACAACTTTTCCTTGTTCTGCTCCCTGTAATGGTGGTAGCCCCTCTCTTTCCTCTATTTTCTCTTTTGGTTTTAGTAAATCTGGAAAATTCTCTTCAATCTCTTTTTTCTGATCTTCCAATGATAGCTGATTTACAGAAGAAACAATTTCTGAAATATCTCCAATAATCTCTTTTACTTTACTACGAAATTCTGGTTTGGTTCCTAAAATTTTTGATAGGACGATTTTATCTTGAGTTTTGCCTTCATGTTCAAATGCATTTTGCAAAGCAACTTTTCTGATTTCACTCTTTATATCGTCATTCAAATTAGAAACTCCTGTGTAGTTGTTGAAAAGAACGGCTTTTTTATACTAATTGACAATTTTGTGCCTAAATCATACCAAAAAATTGGGTATTTACTGCTCCTCAGTAAGATACTCTCAAAACTCATCTAGATAAGGCAAAAAAGACGTCTATGATTAATTTTATCTTAAAATGTTTCTAAAATTATTTTATTTTTTATTGGCTAGTTGTTTTGCAAGAAGAGAATTAATCACACTTGAAAAACTCACTGATTTATTTTCTTTAAGTATTATCTTAGATTGTACCAATCTAATTTTTTTGTCCAATTCATCATCTATCATTATAGTAATTCGTTTTGCCATGTACATCACCACCTGTTTTGATTATTTGAACTTTTTTTAGTTCTTGATTTTGTCCTTAAAATTGCACCACAACATGGACATCGTAAACTAGCAATAGTTAGAAACATACTGCACATTGAACATCTTTTTTGTCCAATTTCATATCTTGAACCATTTGGAACTTTCTTACCCTTGAAATCTTCACATATTCCTTTACAACAATATCCCATTAGAGATCACCGTTTCCAAAACTATCATGACAGCATGGGCATCTTGAATATTTAGAAACCAAGTTTAGATTGCATGTTGGACAATATTTTCTAAATATCTCTACCTGAGAATTTCTAAATGAAGAATCTGCATCATAATATCGACAAACACTTCTACAGGAATTCTGACTCAATTTTTAACCTCACTTACATCAAAGAATGTTCCACACTCTTTGCAAAAAATCCCGTAATTTTCTATTTTAACTGAGATGCTTCCACAATTGACGCATATCTTAATTGATTTGTTTACAGTCTGTTTTTTTTCCTCAAAACTGTTTGATTGGATCATTTGAGTTTCCATATATCGTATTAGGAATAACTCCTAATTAAGTATTGTTATTAATTAGGAATCATTATCAACTAATAATACCTATAAATAAGATAAATTGATATCAAAACTATGCAGGAATTGGATGATTTAGTTTCATCTCTACGTGAAGATGGTTTTAGAATCACTCCTCAGAGAGTAGCTATTCTCGACTACCTTCTGAGAACCGATGATCATCCAAGCGCAGAATATATCCATCAGGTCGTAAAAAAGCAGTACCCGATGGTAAGTCTTTCCACAGTGTACAAAACACTAGATCTTCTCAAAGAAAAAAAACTTGTAGGGGAAATCGAAGTCGGAGGGCAAACTAGATTTGATGCTCATACTGACGCTCACATTAATTTAGTATGTATGAAATGTGGGAAAATCGATGATCTTGATGAAAATTCTCTAAATGAGATTCAAAATCGTGCCGCAAAGAAATCAAAATATCTTATTTTAAAAGGTAATTTTGAATTATTTGGATACTGCAACGAGTGCAAATCTGCATTAAGCTAAAAAATTAATTCTACTGTGTTGTCAATAATGAAATTAGTAATGTAATATAATACCAATTAAAGAATAATACAACTGATGAAAAAAAAGTCCTTGCAAAATTTTAGAATAGCAAAAACAAAGATTCGTAAAGTACTTGTTCCACTCGATGGTTCAAAAAATTCCATTCGTGCATTGTCTTTTGCAATAAATCTATCTAAATTTACAAAATCCAAAATTGCTATACTTCATGTGTTGCCTACTGATGTCTCTTCATTGTCTATTGTAGAGTTAATGAAACCACTGTCTTCAATTCAAACAAAAGGATATGAAACAAAACTTGTAAAACATGGCGAAAGAATTATTGAAACTGCAATTAAACGTTGCAAACAAAATAGAATTGGATTTTCATCAAAAATCATAAAAGGAAATCCGGGATATGACACCATAAAATATGCCCATAACAAAAAAAATTCCATTGATCTTATCATAATGGGCTCAAGAGGGGAAGGGCATGCCGAAGAAATTTTACTTGGAAGTGTCTCTTACCATGTTGTTCACAAATCTAAAGTTCCAGTAATGATTGTAAAATAATTTTAAAATGAAGTTTTTCAAAAAAGATAATTTTAAAAATTATCAAGGTAAGCTAGATGTGCTAATCACTATTATGCATAATACTGGATTTCTTACCGATGATAAAGTAGAAAATGCAATTAGAAGTATCCCAAGACATAACTTTGTACCTGCCTCGCAAAAGAATGAAGCATATGAAAATACTCCAATACCTATTATGAAAAATCAAACCATATCCCAACCTTCTGTTGTGGCAAGAATGACGGAATGGCTAGATCTTCAAGAAGGCCAAAAAGTTTTAGAAATTGGTAGTGGGTCTGGTTGGCAAAGTGCCATTCTAGCAAAACTTGTAGGTTCTGGGAAAATTTTTACCATTGAGAGACACTCTGAATTAGCAAAATTTGCTAAACAAAATTTAGAAAAATTAGGAATAAAAAATGTAGAAATAATAAATGGTGATGGAAATTTTGGACTCGCTGAAAAATCCCCTTTTAACAGAATAATGATTACTGCTGCATGTAAAAAGATCCCAGAAAAATTATTAGATCAATTAGCAATGGATGGCTTATTGATAGCACCTGTTGGAGAAAATATTCAATCATTGGTACTATTAAAAAAAACTCACAAAGGTATTGTTGAAATTAAAAATCAAGATGGATATGTTTTTGTTCCACTTGTTTAGTTGAATATAAGACTTGACTACTGATAAACACAAAAAATTGACTTTTATCAGATTTACTCAAATTTCTTAACAACCTACTTCTTTTAGAATAAAGATCCCAAAAAACCCTGAAACATAATTAATTTACTTTGGAAATATACGATTAATTTGTGAAAAATTTTTAAAAAATATTTTTAGACCAATTCCTACAAATTTTTTTTTATCAAAGACTTCGCTTTACTACAAAATCTAATAATTCTACAAGTTCTTTTTTTGGTGACCCAGAATATTTTGCGAGGGATTTTTCTGCTTTTTCTGCATATTTTAGTGCCTGTTTTCTCACATTTTCTTCTATACCTAATTCACGAATAACCTCCACTGCTTCCTTGAGATCTTTTTTAGATGCTTTTTGATTACCAAACGCCTTTAGGATTTTTTTCTTGTTATTTCCTTTAGAAGACTTTATTGCCATTAGGATTGGAAGAGATTTTTTGCCTTCCCTTAGGTCGTTTCCTACTGGTTTTTTGGTAATTTTTGGATCTCCCATTACTCCAATTAGATCATCTGTAATTTGAAAAGCAATACCGAGGTTCCTCCCAAAGGCAGAAAGATTTGAAATGTCTTTTGATTTGGTTGTTGCACAAATTGCCCCCATAGAACATGACACATCAAACAAAGCAGCAGTTTTTTTACCAATCATATTGATGTATTCTGATTGAGTGGGAATTCTTTTCTCTTCTGCCATTTTAATGTCAAATAACTGACCTTCACAAACATCAACGCAAGCCTTTGCAAGTCTAGAAATAAGTTGATTTGTTGCATTGGATGTTAATTTTGATTCTGATATTATTTGATATGCTTTAGAGAACAGTACGTCTCCAGCAAGTATTGCTACGGGCATTCCAAATTTTTTGTGAACAGTTGGTACTCCATGACGCATCTCATCATTATCCATAATGTCATCATGAACTAAAGTAAAATTATGAACCATTTCAACTGCACTTGCTGCAGGCATTGCACGTGATGCATTACCACCAAGAATCTGACAACTCTTAATCACCATATATGGTCTAAGACGTTTTCCACCGTTGACTATGAGATGTCCTGCGGCATCATAAAGCATTTTTGGATTTCCTTTTAATTTTGTTTTAAGATACTTGTTTACAACTTTGGCATTTTTTTCTATGGGTTTGGTATTTTTCATTGTACTAATCTCCAATTATTATCTGGAAGATGAAGCTTAATTGCTTGTTGGAATGCTTCGTGCATTTCTGAACTCATCCATGATTTGAAGATATTTTCATATTTTTGTAACATTGATTTTTCTGATTTATCAAGTAATTCTAGCGCTATTATCATCCAGGGGCAGTATACTTCAGGCTGAGATTTGAGTTCTAAGAGCAATTCTTTGGCTGAAATCCATTTTATTTCATCAATTTCACCTTCAATTTTTTTAAAAGGTGATGATTCGTCTACCACTCCAATTAGTGTCCCACAAACTTCATTTTCAGAACCAATGTCTTTGTATGGTACATGATACTCAAATTTGAACAAGTAATCTAATTTGCATTCAATTCCTAATTCCTCTGGCATTCTTCTTTCTCCTGATGAAACATAAGTTTCAGATTCTCTGGGATGGCTTGCAACTGTTCCATCCCAATCTCCAGGCCACAACATTTTTTCTTTGGCTCTTCTTGTTAAGACCAATTTACCATTTTTATCAAACAAAAGCGCGGTAAATGCTCTGTGTAAAATTCCATTAGGAAGATGGCACTTTACTTTCTCCTCTGATCCAATTGGATTGTCATCTTTATCAACTAAAATTAGATATTCTTCAGACACGTCTTTTACCTCTAAACAAGGTCCCTTCAAATTTCCCATTTTTAACCGCTTTCACAATTCTTTGAGGATTATTACCGTTTACAAAAAACACATTCATTCCCATCTTAGCGATTTTTGTGGCCTCTTCAACTTTTCTGGTCATCCCACCTGTTACATCCATCAAATTATTTGAAATTGTAGGCTTTTCACCTTTCAATTCATAAATCAATTTTTTTGTCTTTAGATCAGAATACAAGCCGTCTTCATTTAAAGCAAAAATAGTTAACTTTGGTTTCAAAATTTTTGCAAGATGTGTCATAATTTTATCACCTGATAAAATGTAAGTTTTATTTTGTCCATACCAAAGTGCATCTCCAAAAGTTACTGGAATTAATCCTGATTTTGAAATCTTTTCCATTTCCTTAATTTTTTTTGTAATAGGTTTGTTTCCTGTCATAAAATCCGTAGGAGGTAAACAATAAGGGCTTAATCGATTTTTTACAAGTGAATCTAAAATTATTTTATTTAATTCAACCATTGAATTTTTTACTATTGCAACTCCGTGAATATCATATTTCTTTGGTTGTGTATGCATATCATATTTGACTGACCAATAATGCCCATAAGAGCCTCCTCCATGAACAATTATCATAGGCTCATCTACTCTCTTCAAACTTTTTGCGAGGTTCTCTATTGTTTTTCTTCGTGGGGAGAGAGGTTTTTCCTTGTTAGTGATAATGGATCCTCCTAATTTGATTAGAATCATGCTGTCACCAAATATCTAGACCATTAAAAAGTATCCAATCCCTTAAAATCAATTTTTGCTGAAAAACATTCATAATTATTTTTCTTAAACTGATTAATTGCATTTTCCATATTGCTTTGATCAGTCAAAGCAAAAATACATCCACCACCTCCGGCACCTGTTATTTTTGACCCAAATGAGTATTCGTTGGCAAGTTTGATCATGTCTCTTAATCTGTCATTGGATATGCCAATGGATTCAAGATATTCTTGATTTTTTATCATGTTCAAACCAATTCTTTTCAAATCGTTATTTTCCAAACAATTCATCACATCATCTATTAAATCGGATTCTTCTTTACACATTTGAGAAAATCTTTCTTCATTTTTTTCTTTGAATTGTTTTACCTTTGAGACGACTTGTTTTGTAGAGTGCTCAATCTTTGAATTTGCAATAACTAGATGAAAATTTGGCTTGTACTCTAGCTTTTCATGGCCATTTTGTTTATCATACTGCATAATTCCCCCAAAAGTGCAAACAGTGCAATCAGCACCAGATGTATTTGGGAAAATTGTTTTTTCAGCTTCAATTGCCAATTGCAAAACTTCATCTTTTGATATTTTTTCAAATACTCCTGAAATTGCAGCTGATGCCGCAACACAGCAAGCTGAAGATGATCCTAAACCTACTCCTAGAGGAATTTCAGAATCAACTGTAATTTGCATTCCAAAATTTTGATCATATTTTTTAATTATTTTGTCTGCCAAATAATAAAATGGTCTTAGCGGACCATCTATTTTATCAATTGATTTGTTTTTCTGCAACTGCAAATTACCAATATCTGATTTTATTGATATGATATCATCTGGAATTTTTTCTGCAGTTACTGTGATTCTTTTATCAATGGCACAAAGAATAGCCTTTACGCCGTAAACTACGAAATGCTCTCCAAATAAAATCACCTTTCCAGGCGCAGATGCTTTTGATGTCAAGTGAACACTATTGACCCGTAACCAACAACAGAACTCGTATCTCCAGTAACATCGCCGCTTGTGGCATAACGTAACAGCTCTCCTTTTGTTGCACCAAGTTCTTTGCATGCAATCATGGTAGATGCTATTGCTCCATATCCACAGGCAGTAACCTTTCTTTTTTGTAATACATCGTAAAATTTCTCTACATCCATTTCTAGTATTGGCTCAATTAGAGCCATATCTTGTTCATGAGCAAAATCGTTTGGCTCGTAATGGGTAAAATCAGAAGATCCAATTATCATAGTATTTTTTTTCTTGGCAATTTTTGACATTGCTAACCCTACATCATATGCTATCTCTTTACTTTGATTTATCAAAGATATTGGCAGGATCTTGAAATTCGAGAAGGTTTGTTGTAAGATAGGAATTTGCACTTCTAGACTATGTTCTCGTGTGTGGGAAAAAAAATCTGATTCGATAAATTGTGATAATTTACAAATTTCTTCTGCTGATTCTGAATCTACTTCGACACTACCAAGGGGAGTCTCCCATTTACAATCTTTCATTGTTGCTACACTTCTTCCAATTCCCCAATGATTTGGACCAACAATGATGAACAACTCTGGAGACTCTGATGATATTGATCTTATGGAATTACATGCAATTGGGCCAGAATACACAAATCCTGCATGTGGACAAATAACCCCAAAAATTTTACTTTGTTTTTTTTCTGAATTTTCTTCAGGTCCAAATGGGTGTGTAAAACAATCTTGAATTAATTTTGTTAATTTGTTTTTTTCACCGGGATAGAACATTCCGGCTACGGCCGGTGTCCTAATTTGCATTACTCGATTTCCTCTTCCGTTATCTTTGTTTCAAAATCATCGATTTCATATTTCATTGGGTCTTCTTCTTTTAGTTCTCCTCTTTCTATGAGAATCTGACGAACCAATAACCAGTAAACAGTTGCAAGAGCTTTTCTTCCTCTATTGTTTGCTGGGATAACAACATCTAGTTTTGATGTAATGTTATCTGTATTTGAAATTCCGATAATTGGTATGCCTGCATTAGTGGCCTCGATTACTGCTTGCTCATCTACTTGAGGGTCTGAAATCAAGACTAATTTTGGTTCAATATAGTATGGCAATGAAGGATTTGTGAGAGTTCCTGGCAAGAATCTGCCTAGTAATTTTTTAGAATCTAACATTTCACAAAATTTCTCAATTGGAGTGTTTGCATACTGTCTTCCAGAGCAGACAATAAGTTTGTCCGTTCCTAGACGATTGATGAATTTTGCAGCTGTTTTTATTTTTTCAAGAGTAATATCAAGGTCTAACATGTATAGGCCTTCAGGACTTGCTTTTGTAATGAAAGGTTTCATGAATTTTGTTTTAACTTGAGTTCCTACTCTAATTCCTGTGGAAAGCACTTTCTTTTTTATGTCTGTGGACTCTACCTGTTGGCTCATAGCGATTTTAAACCTCAACCATACCGCGTATTAAATCATGCTCTGATAGGCGTAAAAGTTCGTTTAGTTTTGCTACTCTTTCCCCACCAACTATGCCTACTTTGAGCATTTTTGACTTTGTTGCTAGACCAATATGAGAAATATGTGAATCTGTGGATTCGCCTGATCGGTGTGATGTGATAAGTTTTACACTGTTTTTGGATGCTACATCTGCAAACTCCATAGCATCAAAGAGACTTCCTGCTTGGTTCACCTTGAGAATAGCTGCATTGCAAGATTTTGATTCTATTGCTTTGCTTAGAATATTCTTGTTTGTTACTGTAAGATCGTCTCCGGTAACAAGTGTATTTGGAAACTTTTTGGTCAATTCTGACATATCTGCAAATGCTTCCTCATGTACCGCATCTTCGGCGTAAATTAATTTGTATTTTTCAATTATATTTGCGGCAAATTCAATTTGCTGCTCAGGAGAATTTTCAAATCCAGCTCTGTCATAAAGGTACATTTTCTTTTCTTCATCCCATTGAGTTGATGATGCAAAATCTACTCCTAGAGAAACTTCTTTTCCTAATGTGTATCCCAAGTTTTCAATAGCAAGTGCAGATGCTTCAAGTGCTTTTTCATTGTCTAGCTTTGGAGCCCATCCTCCTTCATCACCTCGTCCGTTTGTAAATGTAGGATCTTGCTTTTGCAGAACTTTACGTAACTCTTTGTGCACTAAAAGATTAGTTTCAATTGCTTCTTCGATGGTCTTTGAGCCTGTGGCACAAATCAAAATCTCTTGGATATCTGGTGTTCCCGGACCTGCATGAGCACCACCTCCTAAAATATTCCCCAAAGGATATGGAAATTTAAAAGAAGCCTCAGAAGATAATGTTTGAAACAAAGGTTGATTCAATGCTTTTGATGCCGATTCCATTGATGCGATAGTTACTGCAAAGGCAAGTGCACCTCCAATACCAGAGTAATTTGTAGAGTTATCCAAACTTTTCAAAGTATCATGTACTGATTTTAAATCTGATGCATCAAGACCAACAAATTTTTCTGCATTCTCTTTTAGAATACGAAGGCTTTCTTCAGGTTTACCGTTTGGAAAGCTTACTGCTTCATATTTTCCAACACTAGCACCAGACGGAGCACATACTCTCCCTAGAAAATTATTATCGCTAACAATGTCTACTTCGATTGTTTTACTTCCTCTACTATTGTAAAGTACACGTCCTTCAATAGATGTGATTTTTGGCAATCTATTCTAACTCAGATTGGACTTCTTGGTGTCTTCTCTGAATAGCTTCATAGAATGGAACGATTTGCTGAATTGATTCAACACTGGTCAATAGCATTCTTCTACAACAATATCTACTCATTCCTAAGGAATCTAAAACCTTGCCGGGATCTTCCCCAGCTTTAACTTTAGTCTGATAATCATCAAATTTATCTGCAATAAGATTTCCACAAGTAAAACATCTTACAGGAATTAACATACGAACGAAAAAGTAATCAAGGATTATAAAAACCATGCAAGGAATTTTCGCTGCGGGTGTCGCCCAGCCTGGCCAAAGGCGCTAGCTTGAGGGGCTAGTCTCTCAGGAGTTCGTGGGTTCAAATCCCATCGCCCGCACCACAGAATTTTTAAAATAAATTATTTTTTTAATTTGCTTAACGTTTCGATTAATTCTGATCGCCTTTTTTCTTCAGTGATGGCTCCACGGGCATCATCTACCAAGATACGATCTACATCTACTTTTCTTCTTGCTTCTTTTACTACTTTATCGTACATTGAAAATGGATACAAATGAAGATACAGGTTTTCCATAATATCGAAAATTCTTAATGCCTCCTTAATTTCTCCCAGTCGAATTTTGTCAAAAATCATTCTTTTTAATTCGCCAACACAATCTAAAAGTCCAAGAACATATGATTCTGGCATCACCTTGAGTTTTGTGTCTGAAGGAATTTCTTTTCTTTCAACAACTGCAATCAAACATGCGGCCTCAACGAACTCTTGTTCTGGTGTAATCAAGTAGCGCCGCAAGTCTGATTCTCCTTTTTTCTTGTATTTTTTTAATAACACATCTGCCTGCTTTAGATTCTTTTTTGCATTTTTCAAATCTCCTTTATGAACAGAGATAATTGACCTGCTACAAAGAATTACTATCTCTCTTGTGTTTCTTAGCAAAAATTCTCTATTGTCTTGTACGCTTGCAAGAGATTTTGAAATTTTATCTAGTGATGATTTTACATTTTTTAATGTCATTTATCACTCTGAATAAAAACTAGGATAAAGCCGTTTGCAAATTGTTTGGGATTGATTAGGAGCCTGAAGAAAATAAAAAATTTTTTATTTTTTATAACTATTACTTTGAACTTCTACTGATTATTGATTCTTGTAATTTCTTCTTGTTCCTTATTAAGAAAAAACCAAAAAACAATTCATGAAACATACAACTCTGCCGGTAATGCTGCCAGGAGTTCTGTTAATAATAGCGGGATTGCTTATCATGCCTGCAACAAACGGAGAACAACTAGCATTTGCAGAGTCTGACAGCGAGTCTACACTCAAGGTTTCAGATAAATTGAAAAAAAATCCTCTAGCTATGCAAATTATTGCAGAGATGGAGGCACAAAAATTAAGGTACAAGCAACTTGCTGAGGAATCTGTCCCCAAAGTCATTCCTACTAGGGAACAAATTCTGATTGAAGAAAATCGAAAAATCTCCGAAGAAATGCTCCAAGATGATTTAGAGTCTATGAAAAAAGAATATCTAGATTTTACACCAAAAAACGCATTTGCAAAATTTGTTGAGAAATTAAATTCCTCTCACCATGGAATCTTTTGGGATCAATTTGATTACCTAAATGCAAAGGTGCAACTGGCGATTGCAGCTAAAAAAGATGTTTTAGAAAATGGAGGAACATTTTATGAGGCGCAACGAGAATATTTCAAATACGCATCAATGCCACGTCTAGAAATGATTAGTTACATTCAGGAACTAAATGTAAAGTATGGCTTTGCTGATGAAGACCTTCAATCCAATTTTGATCCAAATGGAAAACTTCCAAGATTTGAAGAAGACAAAGATGCCCCTTGTTATGGATGTGAAAATCTAGAATCAGTGGATAATTCTAATTCTCAATCAAGTGGTAGTGAAATTACCGAAGTAAATGCCAATGCAGAGATTGATCCTAGAGCGGAAATCAAATATCTTCAAGAAAAACTCTCCAACCTGAGACAGGCATTTCTAAAATCTGAAAACATCAACGAGAAAAAATATCTAGTTGACTCTCTTAATGACACCGTCAAAAAAATTCAGGAACTGACATACTGATAACGATTTAAAATCAACGTTATCAAACTCTTACATTTTTCAAAAATCTAAATTTTAATTCTATTTTTTCAACAACCATTTTTCCAATAAATAATTGAGGATATTTCATGCATTAGCATGATTTTTGGGCACAAAATGGAGAAAATTCTTGGGTTATTCTCTTTTATGTAACTTTTTGAAAGCCCTACTATGGATAAAGTTGATGAAAAATTACTAGAAAATCCCCGAGAGCTCACAATAACATACAGAGACAAGGAAGTAAAAATTGGGGAATTAACTGATGATGAAAAAATTGACTGTATATCCAGATTATGGATTTACAAAGAGAACGTAGAGGTTGAAAATGCCTCTCTACAAGAGATGATTCAAAAAATGTATTTTTTTGGAAAAATGGAAAATATTCCAGAAGAAAATAATGATTAAATGCATACTTTGATTAAGAAAATTTGTGAATTTCAACTGTGTATTTCCTTCTTGTAGTTACAAGCGTAATGGAATTGAAGAAGAAGAATTCCTTAATCATTTGAAAGAAGAACATCATGCAGAAATGCTAGATATTTCTAAAAAAGAAAATATGCCAATAAACATGGTTCAGATGATAACCATATCAAACTCTAAGGTGTTCATTAATTCTTAGATTCCACTCCAATACGCTTAAGTTGATAATTCTTTAAGATGACTTATGAGTTTTCGAGCAAGCGTATTTTCAGGAAAAGAATTAGCGATAATTATTGGAATTTCAACTATTGTTTCAGTATTTTTGTATGTGTCTTATGTTACAGGTAGGTAAACACCAACGTTATTCTTATGTCTAGTAAAAATCTAGAGAAATCCTATGGTAAAACGAGTTAGTATTGCAGTACAAGTGATTTTATGTCTAATTCCATTCCTCTGGATAATTGGATTCATCAGAATTCAAAAATTAATGGCAGGAATTCTAATGCTCATTGGTGTTGCAATTTTGGTTGTTGTAATACAATGGCTTATCCCATTTGAATTTGGGTATGCATTAGCATGGTTAGTGAGTTTTCTTACTCCAATCTACTATATGGTAAAGTGGTCCCAGCAATGGAATGACTCGATACCAAGCTAAAGCTCTTATTTTACATCCATTTTTCATCTAATCATGGAAATATCTGTTGATCAAATGTACAAAATAGAAAATAATGGGCATGATATGGGTTTTTTAAAAAAATTCATGATGGAAAATGCAGGAGCTGCAGCAGTTCGAAGACTGGTAGAAAAGATAGGTACTCCTGAGAACAAGAAGATTTTGATTTTTGTAGGAATGGGAAATAACGGTGGAGATGGATTGGTAATGGGGCGACATCTTGCAGGTTATGGCTCAGATGTTACCATAGTTTTGCTAGGACCAGAAGAGAGGATTAAAACTGAAGAGAGCAACTGGAACTGGTCTATCTTAAAGAAAATGCCATCAGTCAAATTAATTTCTGGTGATAACACCAATTTTGATTTTAGTCCTGATGTTATAATCGATGGAATCTTAGGGACTGGGATAACTGGAGAGATAAAAGAACCATATGCATCTGCAATCCACTTCATCAACGGATTAACTTGTTTCAAGTTTGCAGTTGATGTCCCATCTGGATTAAATCCAGACACTGGTGAGACTGCAAATATCTTCGTAAAAGCAGACCTGACTGTAACGTTTCATAAAATGAAACGAGGTATTCCAAAACGAAAAGATCTAACTGGTGAATTATTTGCAGAAAAAATTGGAATTCCACCAGAAGCAGAGGAGGGAGTACTATGATTGTACACCAAATCCAAGTTGGCAGTATGCAAAACTTTACCTATGTTTTAGAAGATGAAAATACGAACGAAGGAATTGTAATAGATCCTTCATGGGATCTAGATAAGGTTCAAGAACTGATTACGAGAAATAACTTGAAAATTAAATACATTGTAAACACTCATCACCATTTTGATCATACTTTGGGAAATGAAAGTATGGCTGAATTTACAGGAGCAAAAATAATTCAACACGAGGCATCAGAACTGAAAAATGACATTACTGTAAAAGAAGGTGATCTAGTAAAATTTGGGGATTCAGAATTACGTGTTTTGCATACACCTGGGCACTCAAAGGATAGTATTTGCTTGATTGGTGATGGAAAAATATTCTCAGGTGACACATTATTTGTTGGAAATTGCGGACGAATAGACCTGCCAGGGGGAAGTGCAAAGGAGCTATATCATAGCCTCATCGACGTTCTTCACAAATTAGATGACAATCTTACTCTTTACTGTGGGCACAATTATGGCCCATCTGAGGTATCTACCATAGGAAAAGAAAAAACTACAAATCTTGTCATGCAAAGGAGAACCGAAGAAGAGTTTCTAGATATGATGGGACAGTGAAGTGATTGGATGATTTTGAATTATTTGGAAATATCCAAATGGCTGAAAATTTCATAGAAACTATCAGAAATCAAAAATTTCTTTTCTCCTTTGTAATATCATACACTGAAACCTCTGAAATTCCAGGGATAACTTTTGCAGGAGCTGATAAAGACTCTATTAAATTCACTCCACCAGCAGATGCTGAATATCTTTACTATGGTAATTGCAAAACAATTGATAAAATACCAATGACGCCTGATGGAAAACCAACTCCTGCATTACTTACAAAAGTTGCACTTGAATCATCGAGCATTCCACACATTGTGGTTAATGCAGGAAGTAAAGTTTCTCCACAATTACCTTTTATCCAAACAGGTCTGTCTCCAGGAAAAAATATTTCAGTAAACCCAGCAATGACTGACTCTCAAATATCTCAGGCAGTTGATTATGGAAGAATTGTTGGACGAACCTTGGCATCAATGACTGATTGCTTGATTATTGGAGAAAGTATTCCTGGTGGAACTACTACTGCACTGGCTGTAATGCGAGGTTTGGGATACAAAGCAAGAGTTAGTTCTAGCATCCCTGATAATCCTGTTATTTTAAAAAATCAAATTGCAAGTATGGCATTAGAAGGAGTTAATTCTGATAATCCATATAGTGTTGTTGCAAAGGTTGGTGATCCTATGATTCCTTTTGTTACTGGAATGCTTAGTGCTGCATCTGAAATTAATCCAGTTATGTTGGCAGGAGGAACACAAATGACTGCTGTCCTTGCATTTGCATCAAAAATTGGATTCAATGAAAAAAATACCGCAATTGGAACAACCTGTTACATTTCCGATGATGAGACTGCAAATTTTAAAAATCTAGTATCTGAAATAGCAGATATTCCTGCAATAGCGGTAAATCCACGCCTAGAGAATTCCAAATTCCCTGGTCTAAGAGCGTTTTCAGAAGGATTTGCAAAAGAAGGAGTCGG
>JACEMX010000160.1 GCA_013867335.1 Candidatus Nitrosomaritimum aestuariumsis | reverse complement strand
TTCACAAAGATTTCTTCGAATCACATGAAAAAGAGAATAAACGTGAGCCTGCACCAGGCGATGTTACTGTTTTTTAGATTTTGATTCTCTTAGTAATTCCTGTGCCCGTTTTTTACTAACATTTGCCAAGTCATAATCCTGATCAATGTCAAGTGCTTTTTTGAAGTGTTTTATTGCATCCTCAAGTTTTCCCATCTCGCCCAAAGAGAGTCCTTTGTATGCCAAAGCCATTGCACATTTTTTATCAAGATTAATGGCAGAATCATAACAAAATACAGCTTCATCATAATTTTCAATGGTGTGTAATGCAGAGCCTTTGTTAACCAAGGCATCTATGTTTTTAGGATCAATTTTTAGTGCTTTATCATAAAGCCTAAGGGATTGCTTTATTCTCCCAAGGTTTTGCAAAGTAACTGCCTTGTCAATAAGGGCACCAATATTTTGCGGGTTTTTCTTTATTACAGAATCATATAGTTTTAGGGCTTCAAGATAATTTCCATCTTCGCATAATTCAAAAGCTTGTGAGAGCATTATTTCTGATTCTTTGTCCAATTGGTTTTTGATAATACTTTGTTGATAATATAGATTAACTGTTGGTTAATTTGGAAGATTATTCAGATTTTAAATAAATTCAGGGCAAGTGCTGCAATTAATGATATCAATCATAAAGCATTAGATCTTTTTCCTCAAGAAGACTATGAAGGTTGTTTACTGACCGATAGACGTCTTTTTCGGTTTTTGCACCGGTGCAAACTAGTTTTCCTGAAGAGAATATCAAAATCACAGTCTTAGGATCTATCATTCTGTGGATTAATCCAGGAAATTGTTCAGGCTCATACATGCTTCTTGGAACAGTCCGTGCTGCTTTTTCGAGGTGAACCTTACCTCCAAGATTAATAGAAGATACGATGTTTTGAACTGTAACTTCGGCATCTTTTTTTATTGGAATTTTTCCTTTGCGCAATTTTTCTACAACGGTCTTTACTGCTTTTCGTGCAAGCTCCTCTGATTTTGAGCCTGTACATACCATTTTTCCAGTTCTAAAAAGAAGAGTTGCTGTTTTAGGAGATTTTAATCTAAACACAGCCCCTGGAAATTGATCAGGGTTGTATTCAACGTCGGGAAACTTTTCTTGAATTTTATTTAGATCTAATTTTTGGTCAATGGTAGCTGAGGCCACAACATTTACGATTTCAATTATAGGCGTTGTGAACGTCACAGGATGTGTGTCGAATAAACCATATTTAAATAAATTTGAAAATTTGTAATCTAGGAGTGTTTGTCTCTAGGATCTATTTCTAGAGATTTGTTAAAGCATTCGATGGCCTCCTCATACCTCCCCATACTTCGTAATGCCGAAGCTTTTGAATTCCACAAATCTGGATCATTCGGATTCAAAATAATAGCCTGTTCAAAACAAGATAAAGCCTCTAAGTACTGTCCATTTTTCATATACTCGTCTCCTTTTTTTATTATTTCAGATATCTCTTCCACGTCTTTATTTTGTTCTCATTTGTATTAAATCTAAAAAATAACGACATTATTTTCAGTTGATGATGAATTTGAGATTAATCAAAATTTAAATTCATTTTACTAATATTTACTGCAATGAGTTTAGACAAAACAGATGAAAAAATTTTGAAAATTTTAATGAAAGATGCACGCGTTTCGGCAAGACAAATAGCATTGAAATTAGGAATATCGACAGTTACGGCAATATCTAGATTAAAAAAATTAGAAAATGAAAAAATAATCAGCGGATACACATCCCTAATCGATCATGAGAAAATAGGATATGACATCACAGCCATAATTGAAATTATTGCAAAAAAGAACGTAATAGATATTGAAAATAAACTGGCAAAAATAGACAATGTTTGTTGTGTCTACGACATTACAGGAAACACAGACACAATAATTGTGGCCAAGTTCAAAGAAAGAGAAGAACTGAGTAACTTTGTAAAATCACTGTCATCTATGGCCAATGTCGAAAATACGATTACCCATGTAGTTCTAAATACAGCTAAAGAAGACTTTAGATTAACCTAGGAATCAAAATGAAAAAAATAAGCGCTTTTTTATTGACTATAGTTCTGACAGGATTTTTCCACAATTCTTTTGCCCAAGTTGAAGATTCAAGTTCTAATTTGGAGTACAATATGAGTACTGAAGAAAAAATAATGCTGTTTGGAGGTTTTACCGTGGCAGTTGTGGGAATATTTTTGTTCATTGCAAGAGATGTCATATTTAGAAAAAAGACAAAATACGACAAGCAGGAATTTGAATCAAAAAAAGACAAAACCTATGAAAAATATCATTCGGATTGGACAGATGATTATGTAGATTTTACTTACACAAGACCATCTGAAGATGATGAAAGATTTAGAAAAGCTGCAAGAGATTCGACACTTCCAGATTATTACAAAATCATGGAAATTTCAAGAGGCGCATCACAAGAAGAAATAAAAAAGAAATACCGCGAATTGGCAAAAAAAATGCACCCAGATAAAAGCAAAGATCAATCCACACAAGAAACCATGGCAGAAATAAACAAAGCATATGAAATTTTATCAAATAAAGAGAGACGAGAAAAATACGACAAGTATCTTATTGATGAATAATTTTACTCAAGCTTGACGATAATCATATTGAGCTCAATTTTTGAAGGTCCTTGTACACTATTTGTTAGATTTGCATAAATTGTCACATCTTTTTTTTGGTTACCTGATGAAACAGTAGTGCCAACTTTTATTTCTCCGAATTCAGTATTTGGTCCCAGCATTGTTTTTGTTAACAGTGGAACAATTGAAAGATCATTTACG
>JACEMX010000054.1 GCA_013867335.1 Candidatus Nitrosomaritimum aestuariumsis | reverse complement strand
ATTGATACTGAAACAACAATTACTGGGACTCCTGCAGATAATTTTCCTGATGCTCAACGAGCACAATTTTGTGGTTCAGGAGATGCAAAATCCACCTCATATGTAAGAGAATTCACGATTCCTACCGTTTGTACCAATCCTCTGGCAATTGTTACAGACTTTGAAGGAAACGTCTGGTTTGCTCAAACAAATACTGGGAATTTAGCAAAATTTGATCCTCTAACTGAGACTTTTACTGAATATGAAAATCCTACTTGGCCTCCAAATGGCCGCTCTATGATGTGGGGAATAGATGCAGCTCCGGATGGTTCTATTTGGTATACTGATGAAACCTTCGATTCTATTTGGAAATTTACTCCTCATAATGAAAAGTATCAGAGATTAACTTATCCTTCTCAAGGTGACGCCCTTCCTCAAAAATTGAAATTTGAAGGCTCTCAAGTAATCGTAAATGATTTTACCGGAAATAAAATTACTTTCTTAGATCCTACTCAGGCTGAACAAAAAGACTTTAACTATCTTAGCATTCCATCTCCGGTCGACGATTCCGTAACCGGTGATTTTGCAATGGATGCAGAAAACAATCTCTGGTATACTAATTGGTTATTTCAACAAAGTGGTGTATTAGTAAAATTTGATCAAGATGGATATCGTGAAACAGTGGTAGATACTGGAGAAGAACTTTTACCTTTATTTGATCATATTGAGGTTTTAGCACTCCCTGAAACAATGCAAACTCCAAATGGAGTTGTTGCAGGAGAAGATGGTAAAATATGGCTTGTTGACACCTCAAGTTCTTACTTCTTTAGTTTCGATCCTGATGATGAAACATTTACTCAATATGTGACATCGGATCCCCCACTTTCCAGTTACGGCAATTCTAGTGGAATTATCAAAACTCCCATATCTAGACCATATTGGGTTGAAACAAATGATATGGGACAAATAATCTTCAATGAACAAACAGCAAATCGAATGGCAGTAATGGATCCCAAATCAGAAACCTTAGTTGAATATTTCATACCATCAATGAATCCAAATTGGGGTGATTGTGGCGATATGCAAAACTGTGGTCTTGCTCAGGTTTTCGATTTTACTGTAGATGGGGACAAAATTTGGTTTACTGAATGGGTAGAAAACAATATTGGAGTAGTAGACACATCAGTTGGTTTGCCATTAGATATAGAATTAGAATCAAATATTATGACTCTGCAGGCCGGAGAATCAAAAAAATCAGTCTTTGTGGTCACTCCTCAAACATCTCAGGACTTGTCAGATGTATCTCTGATACTTTCTGACACTCATGATTTCTTGAATGTTGATTCTGATCCTAGTGCCCCCTCAAATTTCCAGTTAGATTTTGATGCTCCACGACCAATCACGGCTACCATATCGGCATCTGAAGATGCGTTACCTGGAACTTACAAAGTTCTTTTAGGTGCACAAACAGATGAGGTCTCTGTAAGTAAATTTGTAACAGTAGTTATAGAATCGTGATTCCAAAACTAGATTCTCAAATTGGAATTTCTGTTTATAGTACTAATTTCACTGGAATTGGAGGAAAAATAAAAACAACCCCTGAAGATTTTCTAGTATCTGAAGTACTTTCTGAAAATACTCTTAAACAAATCAAAAAGGAAGGTGATTATGCAGTTTACAAATTAAAGAAAAAAAATATTGATACTAATCATGCAGTATCAGATATCTTTAGAAAAAAAGGCTTTAGATTAAAGGCGCTTGGTCTAAAAGATTCATTTGCAATAACTGAGCAATTTCTATGTTCTAACAACAAAGGACGAGCAGTTGAGAATTATAGTTCTACAAAATATTCTCTGGAAAAACTAGGATTTGTGAAAAAACCTCTTTCCAAAAAAAACATGATTGGAAATCACTTTAAAATAAAAATCACCGACTGCAAAAAAACTTTGGAAAAATTTGATGAGCAAGATAAAATTTTAAATTTTTATGGTTATCAGAGATTCGGTTCAAAAAGACCTGTAACTCATTTAATTGGAAAAGCAATAATTCAACGAAATTTCGATAAGGCAGTTGAATTAATTTTGGCCTTTACATCACCTTTTGATTCTAAAGAAAATAACGAGATTCGAGAAAAATTACAGGATTCTGCAAACTACTCACAATATCTACACCAAATCCCTCCTCAAATGGACATAGAAAAGATTGTACTCAAAGAAATGATTGATACCAAAGACTCTCAACTTTCTATCAAAAGGATTCCTCTCTCGCTACGTAGATTTTATGTTCAAGCCTATCAATCTTATCTGTTTAATTGTACACTCAGCTCATCTTTTGAAGTAGGTGAAAATCTCTTTGAATCTCAAGAAGGCGATGTGTGTTTTGATTCTAAAGATATACTTGGAAAATATATCAAAGGAGGAAACCAGCGTTTGGCAATACCCTTTGTTGGTTATTCCTATTACAAAAAAACACGTTTTGATTATCACATTTCAAAAATATTGGACACTGAAGAAATCACTCCAAAAGATTTTTTCATAAAAGAAATGCAAGAAGTAAGCAACGAAGGTGGATTCAGACAGGCAGCTATTTCTTGTTCTAATTATTCTGCACATGAAGATGTAGTGGAATTTACTCTCTCTAGAGGATCTTTTGCTACAATAGTTTTGCGTGAGATAATGAAACCAGAAGAACCATTAACTGCTGGTTTTTAAAATCAAATTTAGATTTAAGTTACGTCTCTGAAAATCAAGATTACTTTGGTCAAAGCCTACATGCTGATAAGCTGTCAAATAGGAAAAGAGCAATCTATACAGTCACAACTCTCACAAATTCCTGAAATCAAAAATTGCCTAATTACATTTGGTAATTATGATATTGTTGCAGAATTTGAAACTTCTACATCCCAAGAAATGAATGATGTGATAAGCTCAAAAATTCGAAG
>JACEMX010000027.1 GCA_013867335.1 Candidatus Nitrosomaritimum aestuariumsis | reverse complement strand
TCTGAAGAGGTAGTAGAATATTCAATTTTTCCAGAGGGAAGTAGGACCGAGTATTATCCCGTAGTTTTTTTGGAACCTCAAAATTTTAGAAATAAACAAGCTCTAGGTTATGATGTTTACTCGGAGGAAGAAAGAAAGAAAGCAGTAGACAAGTCAAAAGTAATTGAAGATATAGTTATCACAGACAAATTAATTCTTGTTCAAGAAACAGAGGAAAATATTCAATATGGATTCCTAATACTTTTACCGATTTACCATACGCAGGAGGAATTAGTTGAGAGTAAAGAATTCAGAGGATTTGTTTACTCTGTTATTAGAATAAATGATTTCGTTGAAAATGTCATTGAAACAAAAATTTTTGAAGATATTGAAATTAAAATTTACGATGGCGTAAAAAATGATGAAAACCGTGTATTCTCATCTCAATATGTAAAAGCTAATCCTTCAGGAAATATATTTTTGTATTCAGATGAAATAGAATTTGGAGAAAATCTTTGGACTGTTTCATACATAGGAGGAATTCCAGATCCAGGAGAGATCCAAGACAGCCGAATTATAATCCCCATTACAGGATACGCAATGAGTTTTCTATTGTTCTATACTTTTGTGTTATTATCTAAAAACATCCAAATGGCTAAAAAAACAATTAAACAAGAAAGGACTTCTGCGCTAGGAGAACTTGCAGCTAGATTCTCACACGACGTTAGAAATCCATTATCCAATATTCGACTTGCGCTGGATCTTCTAAAGAAAAAACAAAAATTTGAATCTGAAGAATCTGAAGAAAAAATTCAGATTATCGAAAAAAATCTGGATAGAATTTCTCATCAAGTAGAAGACGTCCTAGATTTTGTAAGAATTCGCCCACTTGAAAAGACAGAAGAAAGTCTAAAATCATTATTAAATGAAAGTCTAGAATCACTTAAAATTCCCAAAAACATCAAAATAAGTATTAAAGATAACAACATCACAGTTTTTGGAGATTCGAATCAGCTTCAAATTGTATTTAAAAATTTGATCACTAATTCAATTCAAGCGATAGATAAAGATGAAGGAGAAATAAAGATAAAAGCAAAAGAAGAATCCAATCAAATAATAATTGAGTTTATAGATTCAGGTCCGGGATTTTCAAGATTGAAAATGGAAGAAGCCTTTGAACCTTTAACTACGACAAAACAGACTGGAACTGGTTTGGGATTAGTCACCTGTAAAAACATAATAGAAAACCATAATGGAGTAATTGAAGTTACAGAAAAACCAACTACATTTACAATTAAAATACCCAAAAAATAATTTTGAACCATTAAGGGATTCATTATAATGAAGCAGTACCTCAATTGAATTCATTACATGTTAGGGCGTTGAACTGAATATGATACGCCAGGTAAGGGATTCGAACCCCTGCACGCTTGCGCGTAGCCGTTTTCGAGACGGCCGCCTTACCACTTGGCTAACCTGGCATTGTTTCTTAAAATTTCCACCATAATAAAGAAAACAATCTCAAGAACTAGAAAAGTGATCTATTTTCAATTTTAGAGTTTAATCTATATCTAATAATTCATCATGAAACTTTTTTTTGATTTGTTCTTTATTTTTATTCCACTCGTCTTCGGAGACCTTGTCAGAAAAAATAGATTTGAAGTTAATTGTGTCTTTTTCTTTTTGTACTGCTTTCAAAATCTCTTGTTTTTCGGTTTCTTCCAATGGAAAATAGGTGTAAATTTGAGACAGAGAATTTTTTTCATATTTGCAATCATAGATTTTTTCTTCAAGAGAAGACGAAATATCTAATTTTTTCATTCTTTTTTTCCCTTTTTGCTTTTTATGAGACTATATACAATAAACACTGCCCCTACTGCCATCCATCCAATTGCATAACCAGTAAGATCTTCGGCCATGCTCAAGGCACCTTCCACTCCATAATTGAGGGCCAAGCTGATGGTGCCGCCGATTATGAAACTTATTCCTGCCCAAAACAACCAAGGTTTCATACAATATCAAAAACTAATCAAGCATATTGATTTTGCTTTGAATGTTTTGAATCGATAAATACAAAACAGCAAAAAAAATACAAAATTCAATGGGATTAAATCTAAAGCCTCTCGTAGTTAGAGAAAAGACAAAGCTAGAATCTTTTTCAAATAAGGTTATTGCAATAGACGCATACAATGCCATCTACCAGTTCTTAGCAAGTATCAGGGGTCCTGACGGTATGCAGTTAACTGATTATGAAGGCAGAATAACCAGTCATCTCAGTGGCTTGCTCTATCGCAACATCAATTTTCTCTCCCTTGGAATAAAACCAGTTTATGTGTTTGATGGAAAACCACCTTCCCTTAAAACAGCAGAGATTGAAAGACGGCGCCAGATCAAAAAAGATGCTACTGTCAAATATGAAAAGGCAATTGCTGCAGGAGACATGGCCGAAGCAAGAAAGTATGCACAGCAGACTACAAGCATGAAAGACGGGATGGTGGAGGAGTCAAAGAAGCTTTTAGGGCATTTTGGCATCCCGTTCATCGATGCACCCTCAGAAGGAGAAGCAACTGCAGCGCACCTGACAAACACAGGGCAGGCATATGCTTCGGCTAGTCAAGATTTTGATTCAATTCTACTTGGAGCAAAAAGACTAATCAGAAATTTCACAAACAGTGGTAGAAGAAAAATTCCAAATAGGAATACCTACGTCGAAATAGAGCCAGAAATCATTGAGACTGAAAAGACACTAGAATCACTCGGAGTGACAAGAGAACAGTTAGTGGATATTGGGATATTGATTGGGACTGATTTTAATCCAGATGGGTTTGAGCGAGTGGGTCCCAAGACCGCACTAAAAATGATAAAGCAGCATTCAAGACTAGAAGACGTACCACAGATTCAAGAGCAATTACAAGAGATAGATTATGAGCAGATTAGAAAAATATTCTTAGAGCCAGTTGTTGCAGATGTGGATGAGATTGTTTTTGATCAAGTAGATTATGAAGGAATTAGTAATTATTT
>JACEMX010000030.1 GCA_013867335.1 Candidatus Nitrosomaritimum aestuariumsis | reverse complement strand
TTTACAGATTTCAATGACTCTTCATTGGATTTTTCAATGTGGGTGTATGTACGTGATTATGGTGCTCAATTCAAAACCAAAACAGATCTAAGAATGATCATGTATGAAGAATTTAAACGGTACGACATTAGAATTCCATGGCCTATTAGAACAATTTACCAAGGTGATGAGAAGCGAGAAAATGAAGAAATTGGTCAAAAAGATGCTGATAGAAATCAGGTCATTGATAAATATGGACTTGGAGATATTGGTCGTGGTGAAGGAGAGGACTAGTTCCCTTTTCTCAAAACTTAAGAATCCCATTACTACACGATCATTTGTTGGTTAGTGTAATTGCAGGAAGTTCTTCAGAAGATATAGCAAAAAAACTGGCAAAGAAGATTAAAGCTAATTTGATAAAAACTGAAGTTAAAGTATTTCCTGATGGAGAAAATAAGATTACACTAAAAGGAAAATTCTCTAAAGGCAAAATAATCGTAGTTCAATCTATTTATCCTCCAGTTGATTCTAATCTTTTTCAAGCATTATCTCTTATTTCAAAAGCAAGAGAATATTCTTCTGAGGTACTAGTTGTAATACCATATTTGGGATACGCCAGACAAGATAGGGAGTTCTTGCCTGGAGAGATAGTCAGTATGAAGGTTCTTGGGAATTTATTCAAAGGTGTAGGAGCCTCAAAAATAATAGTGGTTGATATTCACAGTAAAATTGGATTAAAACACTTTAAAATAAAATCTCAAAACATAACGGCAATTCTAGATCTGGTAGGATATTTTAAAAAATTGAATCTAAAAAATCCACTTGTTATTTCTCCAGATCAGGGTGGTAAGCAAAGGGCAAAAGAATTCGCTAATCAATACAAATCAGATTTCATAGCATTAAAAAAACAAAGAGATCGTAAAACCGGTAAAGTGCAAATTAAAAATGACAACTTAGAAGAGGTCAGAGGTAGAGATCTAATTTTAGTAGATGATATGATTAGTACTGGTGGTAGTATTGTAAAGGCAACAGAGTTTCTTAAGAAACAAAAATGTAAACGTGTTTTTGTTGCGTGTACACATGCTCTTTTGATAAATGATGCTGAAAAGAAAATAAGAAAAGCTGGAGTAACAAAAATTATTAGTGCAAATACAATTCCCGGTAAAACTTCATTTGTTGATATTTCAAATACAATTGCAAAGGCAATAAAATAATGCCTGAAAGTTTTTTTATATTATCCAAAGATAATTTAGAATTAGCAAAAGATGAGGTTATAGCAATTGCTAAAACATATGACAGATTTTCCAAATCAAAGTCCTTTTCAAATTTGGTGATTATTCAATCTACTACAAGTTGGGAAAAAATTGCAAATCGTGCAACATTTGTTAAATTATCAGGTCAAATTTTACGAAAAATGTCAGGATTATTCTTAGGTGAAGATAATTATGAAGTTTTGAAGAATGCTAAAACATTTGCCTGCAGAATTGTAAATCTATCTTCAAAACAATTTGATATTCAAGGATTAGAAAGTTCTATGGGAGACATGATATCAAAACTTTCTTCAGCTGAAGTTGATCTAAAAAATCCAGAGATTATTATTTATTTGATTTTTACAAATCAACAGAATTTTTTCGGATTTTCAAAACCTTTCAAAAATCCAAAAAGGCCTAAAAAAATCCGAAAACATCCACATGAGTTAGATTGGAAATTGGTAAGAGTTATGATCAACTTAATTGGATTAAAAGAGGGTGAAACGGTCTGTGATCCATTTTGTGGTACTGGAACAACACTTCTTGAGGCAGAATCTATGGGTATTAAAGCGATAGGAGTAGATTTTGATGAGAAAATGTATCAGATTACCAAGGAAAATTTGGATGCCAATGGATTCAAATCAAAAATCATTAAGGGAGATTTCAGTCACTTTACATCTATTGAGGATAAATTTGATGGAATTGTAACAGATTTACCTTATGGTACAGCCTCAAAGGTATCAGAAAATCCTCAAGAATTAATAAAAAAATTTGTCGAAATGCTACCACGACGGAAAAAAATTGCCATAATGTGTAAAAAAGGGTTTGAAAAAAAATTGAAGATGAATCCTTCAAAAACATATGATATCTATAGGCATAAAAGCTTGACAAGGACAATTCTGATAAAATGAAACTTGTGTTTTTAGGAACTTCTGCTGCTCAACCCACTGAATATCGTGGATTGTCTTGCATTTGTCTTGAACGAGAAGGAGAAATACTAATGTTTGATGCAGGAGAGGCTGCGCAAATTTCTTATCTTAAATCAGGATTAGGATGGAATAAAAAAATGAAAATTTTTGTTACTCATCTTCACGGTGATCATTGTGTAGGAATTTTAGGTCTACTTCAAACAATGACTATGCAACATAGGACAGAGCCTCTAGAAATTTATGGTCCAAAAGGGGTTGATGATTTTATCTCGGCTAATATCAAAGTGTTAAACTTTGGATTATCATTTCCAATAATGATCTCAATTGTTTCCGAAGGAATAATTTTTGATTCAAAATTTTATTCAATTTCTGCTTGCAAAGCGAACCATTCCATAACTGCTTTTTCATATCGATTTGAAGAAAAAGATAAACCAGGAAGATTTAATCTGGAAAAGGCAAAAGCATTGGGAATTCCAGAAGGTCATTTATGGAATAAATTACAAAATGGGGATCAAGTTGAAGTTAATGGAGAAATTATTACATCTGATCAGGTACTAGGTGAAAAAAGACCAGGCAAAAAAATCGGAATATCTGGAGATACAATGCCTACAGAAGAATTGGAAAAATTTTTTGAAGGTTGTGATTATCTCGTATTTGATGCAACATTCTTAGATGAAATAAAAGAAAAGGCTGTTGAAACGCATCATTCTACTGCTAAACAGGCAGCAACATTAGGGAAAAATGCCAATGTGAAAAATTTGATCCTTACGCATTTTTCTGCAAGATATAAAGATGAAAAACAACATCTTGAAGAGGCACAAAAGATTCATGACTCTGTAATTACGGC
>JACEMX010000009.1 GCA_013867335.1 Candidatus Nitrosomaritimum aestuariumsis | reverse complement strand
ACATATTCTTTCTATTTGGGACAATCCAAGAAATCTAAAGTTTTATGTACATGTTTCTCATTGTTTTTTATAAGATAGTTCATGGACTTTCAATTAGTTTCTCCTTATTCTACTTCTCCAGGTCAGAAAGAGGCGATAAATCAGTTGATTTATCGTTTTGCTAAGAAACAAAAGCAAACTCTTCTTGGAATTACAGGAAGTGGCAAAACATTTGTGATGGCAAGTGTAATTGATAGACTTCAGAAGCCTACTCTAATTATTGCTCATAACAAGACTTTGGCTGCACAACTGTATGCAGAACTTAAAGAATTCTTTCCAAACAATCGGGTTGAATTCTTTATTTCTTTTTATGACTATTATCAACCAGAATCTTATCTTCCAACAACAGACATGTATATCGAAAAAGATGCAGACGTAAACGAGCAGATAGAAAAAATGCGGATGCATGCAGTTTCAAGTTTGTTAAGCCGAAATGATACAGTAGTTGTTGCCAGCATAAGTTGTATTTACAACTTGGGAAACCCTGATGATTTCAAGAATATGGCCATAGAGTTGATCTTAGGAAGAGAACTGAAACGAAAAGACCTCATTAACGTCTTAGTTAACATGCAATATGAACGAAACGATATTTCGCCCGACGCTGGCAGATTTCGTGTCCGTGGAAATGTTGTCGATGTCATTCCTGCTTATGAAAAAAATATTTTACGAATTGAGTTAGATGGTAACAAAATCAGCAAACTAAAAGAAATCGATTTTTTGACTGGTGATTCGATTGTCTCTGTTGATAAGATCACATTGTATCCGGCAAAACAATATGTTGTTCCTGAAGAAAAACAGAAAAAAGCACTGGCTCAAATAAGAGCAGATTTGACTAAACGATTACCCGAACTTCCTGCACTTGAGGCTCAACGTCTTAAACAACGAACTAACTATGATTTAGAAATGATAGAAGAGGTAGGTTACTGTAAAGGAATTGAGAATTATAGTAGATATTTTGATGGACGAAAATCAGGAGAGCCACCATTTGTTTTAATTGATTATTTTCCCAAAGATTTTTTGATGATAATAGATGAAAGTCATCAGACCATTCCACAAGCTCGGGCAATGTATAATGGCAACTATATACGCAAAAAAAATTTAATAGATTACGGTTTTCGCCTTCCTAGTGCATTTGATAACCGCCCTCTTACGTTTGAAGAATTCGAGGCAAAAATGGGTACAACACTCTTTGTTTCCGCTACACCAGCAGAATATGAACTGAAAAAAAGTGGTTCTCCCGTACAATTAATTACGCGACCAACCGGACTTCTTGATCCAAAAATTGAGCTTCATCCAATAAATGGTCAAATGCAACATCTGATGAATGAAGCAAGAAAAACTATTGAAGAAGGAGACAGAGTTCTGATTACTACCTTGACTAAAAGATTGGCCGAAGACTTAACCGATTATCTTGTTAAGGAGGGCTTTCGCGTAAGATATATGCATTCTGACATAGATAGTCTAGACCGTATCGAGTTGATCAGGCAACTTCGAATTGGTGAATATGATATTCTTGTTGGAATCAACTTACTACGTGAAGGATTAGACCTCCCAGAAGTATCAACTATTTTTATTCTTGATGCAGACAAAGAAGGCTTTCTGCGAGATGAAAGAAGCTTAATTCAGACCATTGGACGTGCGGCAAGAAATGAAAATGGGCGTGTGATCTTATATGCTGATGTAAAAACTAAGTCAATTCAGCGGGCTATGGAAATAACTAATTATCGTAGAATCTTTCAGAAGGACTATAACCGCAAACATAACATTACTCCTAAAACTATTGTAAAGAGTGTTTCCAAAATAAGAGGCAAAATTAAGGGAACAAAACATTTAGCCAAATCAGATATCCAGAATCGGATAATTGAACTTGACGCTAAAATGAAATCTGCTGCAGAAAGACTTGATTTTGAGTCTGCAATCGAATTTAGGGATACAATTGAACAACTTAAACTCACTCTTTCAAAAGATCGAAAATATGAAGATTAGAATGCAAAAGGTTGAAATACGTCCATTTTAGCTTGCCTATCTAAAATTAAGGATTTATGTTGCTGTTATGCGAGATTCTATCTTTGTTAAAGGTGCACGAGAGCACAATTTGAAGAACATTGACATAGAGTTACCCAGAAATAAATTGATCGTAATTACTGGGATTTCTGGTTCAGGAAAATCTACATTAGCATTTGATACAATTTATGCTGAAGGTCAAAGAAGATACGTAGAAAGCCTTTCTGCATATGCTCGACAGTTTCTAGGATTAATGGATAAACCTGATGTAGACTGGATAGAGGGGCTCTCTCCTGCAATTTCAATTGAACAGAAAAGCACAAGTAAAAATCCTCGCTCAACAGTGGGAACTGTAACAGAAATTTACGATTACCTAAGGTTACTATATGCCCGTGTTGGAACTCATCATTGTCCAAAATGTGGCAGTATGATTCGTCCTCAGAGTCCAGAAAACATAGCAAACCTGATAGTCTCAGAAAAAGGTAAAACCCTAATATTTCTTGCCCCGATAATACGAGGAAAAAAAGGAACGCATGAACAAGTTTTTGATGACCTAAAAAAACAGGGTTTCACAAAAATCAGGGTAGATCAAAGAATCTATGATTCCGATACCATTAAAGAAGAAGTAAAACTTGTGCGTTACGAGAAGCATTGGATAGAAACGGTTATCGACACCATAGAAATCGATGAAGAAGAATATTCCCGAATTACAGAAGCTGTAGAACAGGCATTACATATAGGCAACGGAACGATGATCATAATTGACTTACAAGATACTAACCTCAGTAAAAGACGTGAACTGGAGCGTTTCGAATCAGAAACAATTTACAGTACCTTTGGAGCCTGCCCTAATCATCCTGATATTGTATTTGAACGTCTTGAACCACGTATGTTTTCGTTTAATTCACCGTTTGGAGCCTGTCCAAATTGCCATGGATTAGGAGAAGTTTCTGAAGTTTCTTCAGATTTAGTTATTCCTGA
>JACEMX010000131.1 GCA_013867335.1 Candidatus Nitrosomaritimum aestuariumsis | reverse complement strand
CGAACCCCACTCATTTCTTCAAGAAACCCAATTCCAAATATCACTGCAATTACAACCGCTGTTGCTATCCCTAGATTACGAAGTAACTTTAGATTCATGATTACAACATAGAATTTATCATACCTATTATTTCCTTTATTTGATATTTCAGACTTTCAAAGAGAGACAATAATCCAGGATTTCTTTTTCTTTAGTTTTGGTCTAGTTTGATTTTTAAAAATATTCCTGCTTCTCATTTTTCTTTTAATTTTTGATATGGTTCACATTTGATTTGTCATTCAAACCAACGATACCTATATTTTCACGTACAAAATTTTATCAAAATTATTTGGGATTGAGACTTTTTCACCCAATCCCATCATTGGCTTCTTTTCATTCCTGATTAACCAAGGTTGTTGCCAGACATTAAGGAATATACAAAAACTCCGCCATTTGTTGTAGTTAACCTAAATTGAATATCCCTACCAATTTGGAAACTGTTTTCAAGTTCTAAAACAAGAGTTATGCTCTGACCGGGTTGGATAACAGGAAACCCTTCTGACAATGTATCTGCAGGGGCATTTTCATTTCCATTGATAACTATAGTATACTCTCCTGGTTCAAACATCCCATTTGAATAGGAAGTCATTTGGTTATTTGGATTCATTTCCTGATATTCGTAAACATTTCCAGCTAGCATGATTTCTTTGAAATGTATCTCTTTCACGCTGTTGTTTTGAACATATATCCCAACCCTTTCTCCAACTTTTAATCCATCACCTAGTTGACTTCCATGCCAATTATCTACAGGGTTTGAATTGATTCCATCATGATATGTTAATCTATCAGAGTCTGTTGCATCATAACCAAGAAAAATTAATGATTCGATACCAGAAAGACCACTAGCTTGAGCTGTGTTGAAGTATTCTTGCGACATAGTAAAATTGACAACTCCGCCCACCACTGCAATTGCTACGAGTAAAAGGGTGGCAATGATTGGTGAAGTGCCTTTTCTTGAATTAAATAATTTATTTATTTTAAAAGATGAATTCAATGTATTATTTGTAATAAACAGATGTTACTTGAGTGAAATTTTGTTCAAATCAAACAACATTTATGAAAAAAATGTATGATTGAAATTTGGATTGTAAAATGATATCTCAGATTTAGAGAGACACATGAGATGAGATTTTTAATTACTTACTTTGTCCTGAAACTACGGTGTAGACAAAGTCATTTCCTTTTTTGGTGGTAATTTTCAAATGCATGTCCCTATCAACATTAAAATTTTGATCTAACTCTATGACCAAAGTCACAGATTGTCCAGGCATTATTTCAGGACTATTTCCCGTTATGGTATCGGCAGGTGCATTACGGTTACCATTAGTTACAATTGTGTATTCTTTGTTATCAAGAGGAGAGGTCATAGAGTAAGGAGTCATCGTATATCTAGGACCCATGTGTTGGAAGGAGTAAACTGAATCAGCCAACATTAGTGTTTTAAGAGTTATTTTTTGTGAACTTGTATTTTTAACATATACTCCAATTCTTTCACCATGTTTAATTCCATCTTCAGACTTGTTTCCATGCCAATAAGCTTGAGAGTTGGATTTTAGTCCATCATGATAAACAATGGCGTCATTGTCAGTTGCATCATAACCTAAAAACAGCAAAGTTTCAACGCCATACAAATTACTGGCTTCTACTGAATTTAGATATCCCTGAGACAAAACAAAATTCATTCCACCTCCAAGAGCAGCTACTGCAACAAAAATTACAATTACAAAAGCTGGAGAAAATTCTCGTTTGGCAATCATTCTTTTGGTTTTTTTAAATCGTTTAGACAGAGTATTCTTACTTTGAAATAACCTTAAATGAATAACATTTTGTTCAAAGTGAACATAGTCTTTAGGCTCGATCACAATCACTTTGCAAGATTTTTTTATTTTCTTACCACAATTTGTCTCAGTTGATAATGACAATATTCGAACTGTACAAAAATAATGGTGTTTTTTGCCGTGTGTTTGATTTTTACGGAATTGAGATAGAATTTGGCAATAGGATTAAGTATGCATCCTAAACAAGCAAAAATACATGTCTTCTGAGGAAAGAAAATCAGACAAAGATACTTCAGACATAGAAGAAACAAAGCCAGTTGCAGAAAATTCTGATTTACCCGAAAATCCCCCAGAGACAGAAGCACCTACAGAATCCCAACCAGTAAGTGAACAATCTCATTATTTAGAAACACAAAATAAAAAATCAACCCCAACAGGAATGATTATCGCCCTTGTCGCAGTTGTTGCAGTAGCAGCCTTTTTTGCAGGATCCTATTTTTCTAGTATGGATTCAGATACAGTTACAAGATCAGAACTTCAGCAGGCCATATCCAGATTAGAGTCCAAGATGGAAAGTAACCAACCAACTCCACAGCAAGCACCTCAACCTGTAAGAATTTCACTAGATGATGATCCGATTAGAGGAGATCCTGATGCGCCAATTACAATTATAGAATTTTCTGATTTCCAATGTCCATTTTGTGCAAGATTCCATGAGCAAACACTTCCTTCACTTCTTGAAGAATACATAGACGAGGGCAAAGTGAATTTTGTTTATAGAGATTTCCCAATTCAAAGTATTCATCCAAATGCACTACCTGCAGCTGTTGCAGCGGAATGTGCAGATGATCAAGGAAAGTATTGGGAATATCATGACATCTTATTTGAAAAACAAAGTTCTTGGGCCAGGTTAGATAGCAATTCTGCAATTTCTACATTCAGCCAATATGCAACAGATATTGGTTTAGAGAAAGAACAATTTGATTCCTGTCTTGGTTCTGGTAAACATCTTGAAGAAGTTCAAGGAGATCTTCGTGATGGAAGAGATTATGAAATTACAGGAACTCCAGGATTCTTTATTGGAAATGAAGAAATCGGTTTTGTAAAATTAAACGGAGCACAACCTTTTGAATCATTCAAGAGAATTATTGATGCACAACTAGAAACATAAAAAATAACAAGCGTTTATTAGACCTAAAGTGTGCTTTGTTGATTATCGGAATAATGACGAGTAGGCAATG
>JACEMX010000057.1 GCA_013867335.1 Candidatus Nitrosomaritimum aestuariumsis | reverse complement strand
CATGGTCGATGAAAACTTTGAAGAAGAAGAAGTAGAAGAGTCTCCTCAAGAGACATTTGATGTAGTTTATTCTTGTTTAAGATGTGGCACAAATGTCTCAAACACAGAACTATCAAGACTACCTGAAATCAAATGTATTTGTGGGTTTAGAGTATTTACAAAGGTTAGACCACCAGTAGTAAAGACTGTAAAAGCTATCTAGTCATCTATCTTTTTTGTAACTGTGTTCTCTTTGCAAATGAGTTCTCATGTCTTCCATATTTGAAAAATTCTTTCCACATTCTTTGCAATCATATGGATTGTCTTTATAGTGAACCACTTGTTGATGAAGCATCAACTGCTCTTGCTTTGAGAATTTAGTTGAGCAAATATCGCATTGAAATTTTTTAAAAAACCCCATACTCTATCCAAACTCTGCTTTTTTTCCATCCCAGCACTTTCTGCAGAGCTGACCTGTCATCTTCCATTTTGGTTTTGGATTGTAGCGGATCAAACCCATTTTCCCACCACATAATGAGCAATAGTTTTTCTTTTTACCGTGTTCTTCTTCTTGTTTATCAAAACAATCTTTGCATAATAGACCATCCATATCCCACTGCCATCGAGGCTCCCACAAATCCGAAATTTTTCTTGTGGTTCCACATTTTACACATGGTTGTCTTATTGTTGCCTCGTAGAACTGCTTTGTCTTATCTACATGACAGTCACCACAAAGCGATCCTTTGATGTTCCACTCTCTTTTTGGTTTGTGTTTGTGGGTGATCTCTTTGTTACAAACGGCACAGTAGGTTGGTTTTTTTGAAAAAAGACCCATTACACATTGTAAAAATTGTTTATCATATATCTATCTTAAAAATAAAAACAAAAGTAAAAAATTGTTTACTCGGATAAGATTTTCTCAAGAGCTTGGCTAGTGTTTAGCATGCCCTCTCTCTTGGCAAATTCCTCGATCATTTTGTGTTGTTCTTTAGTAAAACAAACAGGCATTGAACGTTTTTCCATGTAGTTGTTTTGCTTCTTTATTTAATATAATTTGCGTTTGGAAACATATTTGATACACAACTAAATTAGATAGAAAATGCCAAAAAAAATCCAGATCCTAGTTATTGGTCATAATACTAATGGCTGCACAGAAGAGCACTCAAAGATTGCATATGAAACTGGGGCTGAGGTTGCAAAATCTGGCAGTGTTTTGATAAGTGGGGGACTGGGCGGTGTTATGCTTGCTGCTTGTCATGGTGCACATGATGCAAATGGATTAACTGTTGGTATCATTCCACAAAAAGATGCATCGGAGGCAAACGAGTACTGTGATGTTGTTATTCCCACAGGTATGGGATTGATGAGGGATTTTCTTAATTCCCATTCTGCTGATGGAATTATAATAATCGGCGGTGGATCTGGAACTTTATCTGAAATATGTGCTGCATACATGGACAAAAAACCAATGGTGTCAATAAGAAACATGGGTGGAGTTACTCAACAATTCATTGACAATTATGTAGATCACAGAAAAAATATCAAGATAATTGGAGTTGATACTCCAAAACAAGCAGTTGATAAAATTTTAGAGTTGATTACTGCATCGAAGTAAGCAATGGGTCTGGTTTGTAAAACTCTCCATTGTTTTCTGCAAGTTGATTTAATTCATTTACGATGTTAGATATGCCAATTTCTTTTGCAGTATCGAACAGTGGTTTTTTTAATCCTAATCCTAACTGTGCTGCCTTTTCAATCTCTGCAATATCACTTGCACCGTTAGTCACTAACCATGCTGCATTGTTTAAGATGTTTGCAACTAGTTGTATTGGATTTATTTTTTCAGCTAACTCTTCTGATAATGTAACACGCTCGTACTTGTCATCTGAATACTTGTAAAAGCCTTCACCTGATTTTTGACCTAACTTTTTTTCATCAAACATTTTTTCTATAGTTGGATGTGGTAAAATCACTTTCTTATCTCGAAGATGCATCTCTACTGTTGCCTTGTGAATTACATCCATTCCAGTAAAGTCTGCTAACTCAAATATTCCCATTGGAAAACCAAGTTTGAATTTTACTGCAGAGTCTATCTCTTCAAGTGATGCACCTGTTCTGTCTTGCACATAACATGCTTCATGCACCATTGGAATAAACAATCTATTGATGATGAAACCTGGTACATCTTTTCTGCATAAAACTGCTGTTTTGTTAACAGATTTTACAAACTCTTGAGTCATATCTGTAATCTCTTGAGATGTTTTCTCACCTGGAATGATTTCAACTAATTTCATTAATTGAGGTGGATTGAAAAAATGAATTCCAATAAATTTTTCAGGACGTGTTGTTGTATTTGCTATTTCAGTAATTGGTAATGTACTTGTGTTTGATGCAAAAATAACATCTGGGCCTGCAACTGAATCTAATTCTGCGTAAACTTTTTTCTTCAAATCCATAATTTCTGGAACTACTTCAATTACTAATTCGGCATCTTTTACTGCTTCTTTCAAATCTACAACTGGAGTTATTCTTGAATAAATAGAATCTGCTTCTTGTTGTGTAATTTTTTCTTTGGTTGCTAGTTTGTCTAAACTCCATTTTATTTTCTCCATGGCTTTATCCAGAAACTTTTGTTCAATGTCTCTAAGAACAATGTTGTATCCTGCAGTTGCAGCAACTTGTGCAATACCATGACCCATTATTCCTGATCCCAAAACGGTGATGTTTTTAATTGACATCAAATCATCCAATTGGACATCCTTTATAATGTATTTCGTATTTTTTTAAAACTCAACTGTCGTAGTAAACCAACGGTTGAGAACACCCCTCCAAATTGACTTTGCTATGACATCACTGCCTAATTTTTCTACTAAATTATTTCATGATTTTAAAATCAAACAAAATTATTTAGTTTCTTGTCAGTTTGGAATTTTTCATACTAGATAGAATTTTCAATATGAAGACCAATTATTCTAATTGACTTTTTTGAGCAATTAAAATTGATTGTGTCTGTCGTAGAAATTATACCTAATATTCAAAAGCGATAAAGTCATTTTAAATTTGAGGGGGGAAATTTGATAAAGTTATTTTTTATTACAGTTGCAATCTTTTTGGTATTTTTTGTAGTTAATGAAAATGATTTTGCGTTTTCACAAAATGATAACGGAATGATGATGAAAATGAATTTGCATTTTCCAGTTAATGGTGTATGTGCGCCAGGGTTTGCATCGTTAGGTGATATTTGTGTGCTTAATGATAGA
>JACEMX010000028.1 GCA_013867335.1 Candidatus Nitrosomaritimum aestuariumsis | reverse complement strand
TAGTAAAACTCGTTGAACCCACTCATAAAGGATGCACCAGATTCTGTGCTCATTACCTTGTTGTCACGAATTTCTCTGAGGAATTGAACTTGTGGTGCCATCTCAGAACCATATGCTGCTGTTGCAATAAGGCATCCTCCGCCTTCTTTGGATTGCTTAACAGGAGTACAAACTCCATCAACTAATTCTGTCCCTTCTCCGCATTCTCCAATCTTAGGTTCTTCAACTTTGGGCTCTTCCAATCCTACTGCCTCATAAATGGAATCATATTCTGGGAAATTCTCATCGAACCACTCTTTGTATTTTGGTTCATTGTCGTATCTGTCTACATAATATTGTGGATCCTGAGTTGGATCAACAAAAGCTGCAATTCCTTTGGGCTCTTCCAATCCTACTGCCTCATAAATGGAATCATACTCTGCATAATTCTCATCGAACCACTCTTTGTATTTTGGTTCATTGTTGTATCTATCAACATAACTTTGTGGGTCCTTTGCTGGATCAACAAATGATGCAAGTCCTAAATCTTTAGGTTCATCCTTTGGCTCATCTTTAGGTTCATCTTTAGGTGGCTGAGGTTTTGCATCAGGTACATCATTTACAGTAATTTTAATTGATTCTCTATCTTCTAAGGAACTTGTTTTTGCTATTACATCAAATGTGTATGAACCACTTTGGGATTTACTTGGAGTCCAAGTAAATGAACCTGATCTTGAATCAATTGAGGCTCCACTAGGAGAATTATTGGCAAGACTAAATTTTACATCATCTAAAGTTCCATCTGTTATGCCAACAATGAATGACAATCTTTTTCCTTCATCAATGAATAACCTACCAAGTGGTTTTATCTCAAGTTCTGGCTCTGGAGTATCCGTTGGTGTGGCAGAACTTTCATTAGATGAACTGCCTACACCAATGCCATTAATCGCAGAAACTTTGTAGGTATATTTTGTATTTGGTGTAAGATTAGTATGTGAATATGACCTTGAATCATTTTTAGTATTTTCAACTAAAATGGAATAAGATCCAGAATCTTCCTTCACTTCGATTTTATATCCTGTAATTGGTGAACCGCCATCTGATGGTTTACTCCAGGACAAACTAACTTCATTTTCTGAACTTGCGCTGGCTGTTAGGCTTGGAGATGCAGGAGTGGTAATTGATGATGATGCAGGCTCTACAGAGTCTTCTGTAGGTGTGGCAGATGCTGTGTTTGATCTAGGACTCCCCCCTTGACTAAATTCGGCCTTTACAACGTAAGTGTATGTTTTGTCTGTTTGCAAATTACTAACTGTGTATGTAGTGGTTTGACTTCCTACTTCTGCTACCGGATCATAGACTCCAGTTGTAATTTCTCTTTCTATTATGTATCCACTAATGGATTGCCCAAAAGTGTTTGTTGGTGGAAACCAGTTAAGCTTAATTTTTGAATCTGAAATGGCTGTTGCAGTTAAGGCTGCAGGTGCATTGGAATCTTCAGGCTTGTCAGAGGCTGTGGAAGAAGCACTGCTAGTACCCTGAGCATTAATTGCGTATACTCTGTATGTGTAAGTTTCACTACTACTCAATCCTCCGTGAACAAAGGAATTTGCATTACTTCCAGTATTTGATACCAAAATTTCATAATTATCAGAACCTTCCCTACCTTCTATCTTGTATCCTGTAACTTTTTCATCAGGATCAGCTACATCCCATGTAAGGAAGATCGAGGTAGTTGAAATTGGATAAGCCTCCACATTTGTAGGTCTACTAGGAGCATCACTAGAAGTAGAGGATTCTGTTAAATCAAACAATTGAATTCGGTTGTTATCTGTATCTGCAACATACAGCAAATCATCTGCTGCATCCAAAATTAGTGCAGATGGTACATCAAATTCTCCTTCATCATTTCCCACCTCACCAAATTCTCCTTCAAAACATACATCATCAGTAAGCTCATCACTTCCAGAACAATTACCATCAACATCAATTATCTGAATTCGCTCATTATCTGTGTCTGCAATATACAAAATATCGTTTGCTACATCCAGAGTTAAGCCGGATGGTGATTTGAATTCTCCTTTTTCATCTCCCACTTCACCAAATTCATCTACAAAACAAATGTTGTCAGCTAATTCATTACTTCCAGAACAATTACCATCAACATCAATTATCTGAATTTGGTTGTTATCACTATCTGCAACATACAACATATCATTGTCTGTATGTAGGGCTAGTCCGCTAGGAAGATCAAATTCTCCTTCACCATTACCACTACCACCAAACTCATCTACAAAACATACATCATTAGCAAGCTCATCATTTCCACAATTACCATCAACATCAATTATCTGGATACGATTATTTCCAGTATCTGCAACATACAACAAATATGTCGTAGTATCTAAGGCTAATCCCGAAGGCAAAGGCAACTCTGAGGAAAAATCAAATTCTCCTTCACCATTACCACTACCACCAAACTCATCTACAAAACATACATCATTAGCAAGCTCATCATTTCCACAATTACCATCAACATCAATTATCTGAATTCTGTCATTTCCTGAATCAGCTATATACAGCAAGTCAGTTGTGGTATCTAAAACAAGTGCGGTTGGTGAATCAAACTCTCCTTCACCATTACCACTACCACCAAACTCATCTACAAAACATACATCATTGGCTAAATATTCATCATCATTACTATCACAATTACCATCAACATCAATTATCTGAATTCTGTCATTGTCCTTATCTGCAACATAGAGAAGATTTGTGCCTGTATCTAACGCTAAACCTGATGGCGACTTGAATTTACCATCACCAGTTCCAAATGAACCAAATTCCTCGGAAAACTCAGGCTGGGCAAAAATCTGTTGTGATGATGCAAAACTGCCAAAAAATAACAATGCCACAAAGAATGAACAAAATACTACTTTGGCCCTCATCTAGTCATCTCCCTTGATACTGTTTTAATAAATGGGTTAATCAATTTGACTACTTATTTGATCAACTCACATTAACCACAAAAAATGAAATTTTGCTTAAATTTTTACAAATTTTCTAGTTTTGTAAATCAGCACTGCTGGTGCTGCAATATACATTCCAACATTCAAAATTATCAGACTAATTCCATATCCTAAAATTTCTTCTTCAGAATTTGCATAATCTAAAATCGCAAGACTGGAAACAAGTGGAGTAATTCCAAGTTTCACTACTTCTTTGAACATTGGATTTTCTCTTTCATAGTCTGCAATTGCAGGGGAAAATGAGTAGTAAAA
>JACEMX010000094.1 GCA_013867335.1 Candidatus Nitrosomaritimum aestuariumsis | reverse complement strand
TAACTTTCATCCATCACTGAAAATATTTTACTTTGATTTACTATCTCCTGACTAAATTTTTTAACTTCATCCATCTCCAACATGTTTTCATGCTCCAATCTGTTTGTAGAGCGACCTACATGCATGTAAGATTTGATTTCAACAAAATGAGGACTGGACTCTTCTAACATCTTTGCAAATGCAGGAATCATTTCCCTCTGATCATTATAATCCCTTATCAGAGTAATCCTTAGAACTGTTCTAGTATCAAGATCTTTTAGCATTTCAAGAGTTTTATTCCATCTTTGCCATGAATCATCATACTTTGGTTTGTTTATCTTCAAAAAAGATTCATAATCAGCAGCATTTGTAGATAAATACAGTTGCGTAGGTAGAGCATTTTCATCTTGTAGTTTTTGAATCATGTCTGGTTCCTGCCCGTTTGTTACTAGAAAAATTGACTTTGTTGCTTCTAATGATTTTAGATATTTGATTAATTCTGGAAGCTTTGGATACATTGTAGGCTCTCCTGATAAGGAAATAGCATAGTGACTTGGTTTTAGCGATTCATCTAATCTTTGTTTATCACTCCTTGAATCGCCATAATGTCCCATGATCAATTTTCTCCGTTCTTCCATCAACTTTGTCATAATTTCTTGTGGTTCGGCTACATTTTCTGGTTCCATTTTCATTGAATCATAAAATTCCATAGGTCTCCAGCAATACACACAACGATTTTCACAATACATTCCTGCAGGGGAAAACTCCATGCAACTATGAGTTGAAATTCCATAAAACTTGTGTTTGTAACAACTTCCTTCATGTTTGAAGGATTTTTTCGTCCAATGACATAGGCCGACAGTTGAATGATCGGATACTCCATACTTTGCCTTTTTTAATTGCTGAGCAACTCTTGGCTTGATTTGAATAAGCTGATCTTCTTCAACTGTTTCTCCGGAACAACTCATGAGGTAAAATTCCGTTTTGGTTTACTTAAATTGATCGAGTTTAGGGAATTTTTGATCTAATCTAATACTGATTTTATCGATTTTGGCAGTGAGGTTTAATAACTGGATCTTCGGGGTAAATTTGTAAGTTGAAACCAAAGTACTTTGTAGCATTTCTAGTATTACTGATCACTACTTTAACAAGCGTTCCGATTAATTCTGCCTTTGGAACACATGATTTAGACCGAGATGGTATAGCTGATGAGATAGACAGCTGTCCCAATATTCAAGAAGATTATGAGGGTAGTATAGAAGGATGTCCTTCAAACTTTGTTCCCTGGTATGATGAAGACTATGACGGAATTCAAGATCATCTAGATCAATGTCCCAACATTAAAGAAAATTATAATCAATACCAAGACTATGATGGCTGTCCTGATACTGCTCCTGTAACTGATCCCTCCAAAGTAGCAGATACTGACAATGATGGTTTTATTGACTTGGTTGATAATTGTCCAAATCAACCTGAAACATTCAATGGTATTTTAGATAGAGATGGCTGTCCTGATACCCTTTCTATGTCTGGGGACAGAGATAGAGACGGAGTTCTTGATGCAGTAGATTCTTGTCCACTAAATGCAGAAATTTATAATTTTTATGAAGATGAAGATGGCTGTCCTGATAGCGTAATTTCATCTGAATTTTTAGACAAAGATAATGATGGTATTCAAGATAAAATTGACTCTTGTCCAAATCAACCAGAAATTTTTAATGGCTATCTTGATGTTGATGGCTGTCCTGACATAGGATTAGCTTCAGACTTTACAGACTTAGATGGTGATGGTGTTGCTGATAGATTTGATATTTGTCCACAACAACCAGAAACATTTAACCGATTTTCCGATTATGACGGCTGCCCAGACTCTATCCCACTTTTACTTGGAGGGATAAATGATCCAGATGGTGATGGTATTATTGGTTCAGAAGACTTGTGTCCAGAAGAACCTGAGAGACATAATGGATTTGAAGATCATGACGGATGTCCTGACATTCCACCATATTCAATTGATAAAGATTCAGATCAAGATGGTATTTTTGATAGTGTAGATCAATGTCCAATAGTAAAAGAAACTTACAATAAATTCCAAGACCTAGACGGCTGTCCAGACTATGTAGGTGGAGTGGGCGGAACACCAGACAGTGATGGTGATGGCATTTTTGATTATTCTGACTCTTGTCCAACTCAACCAGAAACATTTAACGGATTCTCCGATAGAGACGGTTGCCCTGATAGTGCATCAACTCCAGACAGAGATAGAGATGGCATTATTGATTCCCTTGACAATTGTCCAACTGTAAAAGAAACCTATAATCAATTCCAAGATCAAGATGGTTGCCCTGATTTTGTTGATGGTACATCTGGCAATGACAATGATGGCGATGGAATAATTGACATTCTAGATAAATGCGCATTAATTCCTGAGACTGTTAATGGCTATCTAGATCAAGATGGTTGCCCTGACACTCCTATAATGGATGGCGATAATGATGGAATTCAAGACCAGTCTGATAAATGTCCAACTCAACCAGAAACTTGGAATCGATTTGCAGACCATGACGGATGTCCTGATGATAAAGTAGAACAGGATTCTGACTATGATGGTATTTTTGATAGTGTAGATCAATGTCTTTTAGAACGGGAAAGATACAATGGATTCGAAGATGACGACGGTTGCCCAGACATTCCAGCATATCTAACAGACACTGATTCTGATTTTGATGGAATTCCAAACAGTTTAGATCAATGCCCAATGATTCCTGAAACTTATAACAAATTCCAAGATGACGACGGCTGCCAAGATTCTGTAATTGATCCTAAAAGTAGAGCAGATTCAGACGGTGATGGACTATATGACTTGGTAGATCATTGTCCTACTCAAGCAGAAACCCATAATGGAATCTTAGACATGGATGGTTGCCCAGATGACTATATTCCTACAGCAGACCGTGATAGAGATGGATTACCAGATGCTATAGATGCATGCCCTCAATCACCTGAAACTTATAACAAATTCCAAGATGACGACGGCTGCCCAGATGTAATTTCCAAATCTTTTGTTGTTGATTCTGATAATGATGGAATAGAAGATGTATTAGATCAATGCCCACTTAAAGCAGAAACCTATAATGGATTAGAGGATCAAGATGGCTGCCCAGATACTGAAACTAGCATAGTTGATTCAGATGGTGATGGTGTTGCTGATATTATGGATATGTGTCCAAAATTAATGGAGACCTGGAATAGATATGTTGATCATGACGGCTGCCCAGATGTTCTTCCTATTGGGAAAGGAGTAGTTGATTCTGATGGCGATAGAATTCCTGACTCTTCAGACCTTTGTCCAAATGAGCAAGAATCATGGAACAAATATCAAGATGACGACGGCTGCCCAGATATTATTCCAGAACAATCACGATACAAACATGATGCAGATTTAGATAATATTATCAATGATCAAGACCTATGTCCTTTCGAACCAGAGGACTATGACGGAGATAGAGACCTTGACGGCTGCCCTGATTCTTAGGAGATTTGAAAAATGAAAAAAATTCAAATTTTTGGATTCTTACTTTTACTTGTATCAACAGTTAGCATGCTTCAAGGAAGTTCTTATGCTCTGGAAACTAATGACAATGATAATGATGGAGTACCAAACAACCTTGATCAATGTCCTTTCTTACAAGAAGATTACAATCCTGAATATGGAAATAACATAGATGGATGTCCTGCAGACTTTGTTCCTTGGTATGATGCAGATTATGATGGTATAGAAGATCATGTTGATGATTGCCCAAGTGTAAAAGAAAATTACAATAGATTCCAAGACCTTGACGGTTGTCCTGATGTTTCTCCATCTCAAGGTGAAGGAATTACTGATTCAGATGGTGATGGTTTTGTCGACTTTTTAGATTTATGCCCAACTCAACCAGAAACATTCAATGGTATAGATGACAAAGACGGTTGTCCTGATGATGCTTCAATGCTCCGAGACTCTGATCATGATGGACTATCTGATAATATTGACAGCTGTCCTCAAGAACCTGAAAATTACAACAGATTCCAAGATGGTGACGGATGTCCAGATGTTATGGTAGAGGAGGGAAAAGGATACACTTTCCCAGATACTGACGGTGATGGAATTGAAGATAGATGGGATTCTTGTATTGACCAACCAGAAAATTTCAACGGAGTACTTGACAAAGACGGCTGCCCTGAAATTTCAGGTATTTCCTCTCAAGAACCTATAGATTCTGATTATGATTCAATTCCAGACTCTGAGGATAAATGTCCGTTAGAACGAGAAAATTTTAACAGATTCCAAGATGATGACGGCTGCCCCGATTCAGTTGACTATGTGATATTTGGAGATATCGATAAAGATGGATTACCTGATCCTGAGGACGCTTGTCCATTTAATCCTGAAACTTATAACAAATTTGAAGACTGGGATGGCTGTCCAGACTTTGTTGCAGATAACAAGTTTTCTGCAGATACTGATAAAGATGGTATAACCGATTACTTGGATTTGTGTCCAACTCAAGCTGAAACTTTTAACAATTACAAAGACACCGATGGATGTCCAGACAAATTTGTCATAACAAATGATAATGACAGAGATGGCATTGTAGATAATTTAGACGCATGTCCACAAGTTCCAGAAAATTATAACAATTTTGAAGACACCGATGGATGTCCAGACTCAACCTCTACAGGAATTTCTATATTTGAATTCCCAGATACTGACGGTGATGGAATTGAAGATAGATGGGATGCATGTATTGATGAACCGGAGAACTTTAATGGAATTCTAGATCATGACGGTTGTCCTGAACTTTCAGGTGTAGTTGTTGCAGAAGTAGCAGATTCTGATTATGATGGAATTCCAGACTTCCTTGATAATTGTCCAACTGTCGCAGAAAGATACAACAAATTCCAAGATGAAGACGGCTGCCCTGATTCTGTTTCTTATGATTTCATTGGAGATTCTGATAAAGACGGCATAATGGATGATGTAGATGAATGTCCTCAAGTCAAAGAAACATACAACCGATTCTTAGATTTAGACGGCTGCCCTGATTTTATTGCAGATGATAAACTCACTGCTGATACAGATGGGGATGGCATCATAGACTATTTGGATCTATGTCCAACTCAACGTGAATCCTTTAACGGATACGAGGATAAAGACGGCTGCCCTGATTCTTTTTATTCAACACTTGACAGTGACATGGATGGAATTTATGATATAATTGATTCCTGCCCACAAACACCTGAAACTTATAATCAATTCGAAGATTCAGATGGATGCCCTGACAGTGTTTCTCAGGATTTAACTACTTACCAGTTCCCAGACACTGATGGGGATGGAATTGAAGACAGAAAAGATCAATGCATTGACCTACCAGAAAACTATAATGATTATGCTGATTGGGATGGATGCCCTGACTCTGAAGGTGCAAAATCAACAACCTCTCCTAGAGTAGATTCTGATGGAGATGGATTTTATGATGCCATAGATTCTTGCCCAACAAACCCTGAAACATGGAACAAGTATGATGATAATGATGGATGCCCAGATATTGCTCCAGAACAAAAACGATTTGTACACGATGATGATCTAGATAGTATCATTAATGACGAAGATTCCTGTCCTCTGGATCCGGAAGATTTTGATGGTGATAGGGATCTTGACGGTTGTCCTGATCCATGATGATTATAATTGATCTCGTCAAAAGGAAAAGATCTATTTAACGTGAGACTTAATAAATACTGAATAATATCGGAGACAATAACAATGAAAAAATATCATTTTCTAGGATTTTTGCTTTTATTTGTATCAACGGTTGGTATGCTACCAGGAACTGTATATGGTCAAATCAATGACAATGACGGTGACGGAGTTCCAAATAATGTCGATAGGTGCCCTCATCTCTTAGAAGATTATGATCCTGAATTTGGAAACAACATAGATGGATGTCCTGCAGATTTTGTTCCATGGTATGACGTAGACTATGATGGAATACAAGACCATGTTGATGATTGTCCAACTGTAAAAGAAAATTATAACAAATTCCAAGATTCTGACGGATGTCCTGATATATCTCCTGACGGTGGTAAAAATACTGCCGACTCAGATAATGACGGTTTTGCTGACTTTTTGGACCTTTGCCCAAACCAACCTGAAACATTCAATGGTATTGATGACAAAGACGGCTGTCCTGATGATGCCTTTTCCTTACGAGACATTGATCAAGATGGCATATCTGATAATTTTGATGAATGTCCAAATGTAAAAGAAACTTACAATCAATTCCTAGATACAGACGGCTGTCCTGATAGCATTTCTGAATCTGTAGATGGCTATACTTTCCCTGATACTGACGGAGATGGAATTGAAGATAGATGGGATGCATGCATTGATGAACCCGAGAACTTTAATGGTGAATTAGATTGGGACGGTTGCCCTGAAAACTCCGGATTTGACTCTCTAGGGTTCATTGATTCTGATTATGATTCAATTCCAGATTCAAAAGACAATTGTCCATTTGAGAGAGAAAATTATAATAAATTCGAAGATGACGACGGCTGTCCTGATGTTGTTGATTATCTAATTACTGGTGATACTGACGGAGATGGAATTCCAAACCAAGTTGATTTTTGCCCATACAACAAAGAAACTTACAATAAATTTGAAGACCATGATGGCTGTCCAGACCTTGTGACTGATGGAATTTTTACTGCTGATACTGACGGCGATGGAATTGTTGATAACCTGGACTTGTGTCCAACTCAAGCTGAAACTTTTAACAATTATCAAGATATTGACGGATGTCCAGACAAATCTATTCCAACCAATGACTTGGATTTTGATGGAATTGTAGACAACTTTGATCAATGCCCACAAACCCCTGAAACTTACAATCAATTCGAAGATTCAGATGGATGTCCTGATAATGTAACTGAAGACATTACGACATACGAGTTTCCTGATAAAGATGGAGATGGTATAGAGGACAGAAAAGATAGGTGTGTAGAACAACCTGAGAACTTTAATGGTGTTTTAGATTGGGATGGATGCCCTGAGATTGAGGCAGCAGAATCTTCTAGTGTAATTGATTCTGATTATGATTCAATTCCAGATTCAAAAGACAATTGTCCATTTGAGAGAGAAAATTATAATAAATTTGAGGATGGTGACGGATGCCCTGACGTAATTGACTATGTAATTTCTGGTGATACTGACGGTGACGGAATTCCAAACCATAATGATATGTGTCCCTATAACAAAGAGACTTTCAATAAATTCCAAGACACCGATGGTTGTCCTGATCTTGTAACTGATGGAATTGTTACGGCTGATACTGACGGTGATGGAATAGTAGACAACTTTGATTCGTGTCCAACCCAAGCAGAAGTTTATAATCAATTCCAAGACACCGATGGCTGTCCTGACAAAGTAACAAGTACAATAGACAGTGACATGGATGGAATTGTAGATGTGATTGACTCTTGTCCACTAACTCCAGAAGTATACAATAATTTCGAAGATGTAGATGGCTGCCCTGACAGTGTTTCAGAGGACCTAACAACATATGAATTCCCAGACACTGACGGCGATGGAATTGAGGATAGAAAGGATCAGTGTATAGAATTACCTGAAACTTATAATGATTATACTGACTGGGATGGCTGTCCTGATGTTTTAACTACTTCAAAGTCTGCTTTGGCTGATACTGATTATGACGGCATACCTGATTATCTTGATAATTGTCCTACCATAGGAGAAAGATACAATAAATTCCAAGATGAGGACGGCTGCCCTGATACTGTTGATTCTGGACTTCCAGGAGATTCTGATTTTGATGGAATTTTAGATAATGTTGATGAATGCCCAAGCATTCCAGAAATCTATAACAAGTTCCAAGATTGGGATGGCTGCCCTGACTTTGTAGTGGAAGGTGCATCTAACTTAGATTCAGATAATGATGGAATTTATGATAACTTAGATTTGTGTCCAACCCAAGCAGAAGTTTATAATCAATTCCAAGACACCGATGGCTGTCCTGACAAGATAGCATCTACAATAGACAGTGACATGGATGGAATTGTAGATGTGATTGACTCTTGTCCACTAACTCCAGAAGTATACAATAATTTCGAAGATGTAGATGGCTGCCCTGACAGTGTTTCAGAGGACCTAACAACATATGAATTCCCAGACACTGACGGCGATGGAATTGAGGATAGAAAAGACAAATGTCCCAACGAACCAGAGAATTTTAATGGCTATTTGGATTCAGATGGATGCTTTGATGTAAAAGGTGCAGAATCAACCACATCACAAAAGACTGATTCAGATGGAGATGGATTCTATGATAATGTTGATTCTTGTCCAACTACTCCAGAAACTTGGAACAAGTACAAAGATTATGATGGCTGCCCTGATATTGCACCAGAACAACAAAGATTCGTTCATGATGATGATCTCGATAATATCATAAATGACCAAGACGCATGTCCTTTAGAGGCTGAAGACTATGATGGAGACAGAGACTTTGATGGCTGTCCTGACCCATAGAGAGGTAAAATGAAATGAAAAATTATCTTCTTTTTGGATTATTATTACTATCAATTGCATCATTTGCACTATCCTCAAGTGCTATTCATGCTCAGGAAATTGAAGACTTGGATAAGGATGGGGTTCAAGATAGTCTTGACCAATGCCCCTATCTAAAAGAAGATAATGAAGGCGTAATTGAGGGCTGCCCATCAAATTTCGTCCCATGGTATGATCAAGACTATGATGGAATAGAAGATCATGTTGACCAATGTCCAGAATTAAAAGAAAATTATAATCGATTCCAAGACTATGATGGATGTCCAGATTCTTTGATTGATTATGATTACTCTAGATTGACTGATACTGACGGTGATACTTTTGATGATTACTCGGATCATTGTCCAAACCAACCTGAAACTTTTAATGGTATTTTAGACTCTGATGGCTGCCCTGATGATTACATTCCTAATATGGACAGAGATAGAGATGGATATCCAGATGCTATAGATGCTTGTCCACAAGTCTCTGAAACTTTTAATCGATTCCAAGATGATGATGGCTGCCCTGATATTGTTCCAGAATTTGTATTAGACTCAGATGGTGATGGCATTAAAAATGATGTAGATGAATGTCCTGATCAAAAAGAAACCTTCAACAATATTGATGATCTTGACGGCTGCCCTGATAGTAAAACAAAACTTCCAGATTCAGACAACGACGGTGTTCCAGATGTAATGGATTTATGTCCAAACCAAATGGAAAACTGGAATCGATATGTTGATCATGACGGCTGTACAGACTATATTCCAGTCTCTACTAAAAGCCCAGATACTGACAGGGACGGATTAAATGACGATGTCGATGAATGTCCTCTGGAACAAGAATCTTGGAACAAATTTGAAGACAAAGACGGCTGCCCTGATATTGTTCCAGAGCAGTCACGATACAAACATGACGATGATTTGGATGGTGTGATTAATGCTAATGATATGTGTCCGCTAGAACCCGAAGACTATGACGGTGATAGTGATCGTGATGGTTGTCCTGAATAAGATGTTTTAATAATTCAAAAATTCTAAACTGATTTTTAAAACAGTAAATATATTGCTAAAATGAAAAATAACAATGCTTCCTAAATTCTCAAACAAAGCGTTTTTGGCTCCAATGGCAGGCGTCAGCGACCCAGCTTTGAGATTACAATGTAAACAATTTGGTGCAGGATTAGTAGTAACAGAGTTTACCAATATTCACAGTATAATTGCCAAAGAAAAACAACTAAAAGAAAACAAAAAAACAATTCAAGAATTTTTAGAATATTCTGAAAATGAAAGACCCTTATCTGTTCAGTTATTTGGTTCTAATCTTGAGGCTCTAGAAAAAGCAGCTAAAATAGTAGAACCATTTTTTGATATCATTGATTATAACATGGGATGTCCTGCACCACATGTCACCCAACAAATGGCAGGAGGTGCTCTTTTACAAGAAAGTAATCTGACAAAGCAAATCTTTACTACTTTAGTAAATGCTGTCAAAAAACCTGTTACAGTAAAGTTTAGACTGGGAGTTACTGAGGCAAGTAGGTATTTGTTCAAAGACATTGCACAAATTGCAGAAGATGAAGGAATTGAAATGATCACTTTACATCCACGAACGGTAAGCCAAGGGTATTCTGGAAATGCAGATTGGAATATGATAAGAGAACTAAAGGAGATTTCAAAAATTCCAATTGTTGGAAATGGTGATATTACAACACCTGAGGACGCAAAAAAGATGCTTGATGAAACTAATTGCGACTATGTGATGATTGGAAGAGGTGCAATGGGAAATCCATTTTTATTTGAACAAATAAACGATTACCTCAAAACTGGTTCATACCAAGAATATTCATTTAAAGATAAACTAGATTCATTTTTTGAATATCTTCAACTGACAAAAAAATACAAAATAAAATTTGCAAATATCAAAGGTCAGGCCATGAGATTTACGAAAGGAATTTCTGGTGGCTCGCAAATCAGATCAAAAATAACTTTTACAAAAAATATTGAAGAACTTGAAAGAGTCATGAAAGATGCTTACAAATTATAATTAACATCTAAAACTTTCTTCTCCTTTTAGCCTTCTTCACTTACAAATTTTTATTATAGTTAGATATTGTGATATAATTGTTTGATAAAAATAGATTATTATTTATATATTTGAAGTATAATCATTATTTATGAAATTAGGAGAAATACAATAAGATGGCAACAGGATACGTTCTAATCAATTGTGAACTTGGCTCTGAGGAAGCTGTTATTTCGGAGCTAAAATCTATTGATGGTGTAAAAGAGGTTCATGGCACCTTTGGAGCATATGACATTTTGGCAAAAGTCCAATCAGATCAAGTTGAAAAACTTCGTGAAACTATAACCTGGAAAATTAGGAAAATCCCCAAAATTCGATCAACTCTAACCCTAATGGGAATAGAAGGTCAAGAATAGAGGAGTCATTATTTTGGCCAAAGCATATGTTTTAATGAACTGTGATCTGGGTTCAGAAAAAAATGTGATTGCTTCTTTAAAAGAAATAGAAGATGTTAAAGAGGCTCATGGCACTTTGGGACTTTATGATATTATTGCCAAAATTGAATCAGACTCTGAAGAAAAAATTAGGAATATTGTTACTAGTCAAATTAGAAAAATGACTAAAATTCATTCTACTATGACTTTAACTCGTTCTGAATCAGAAAAATTATTTCAACCATCAGAAAAATTAATCAGCGCAATGCTTGGTCAAAATAAAACCCAAGCTTATGTCGTTATTCATTGTGATAAAGGAGAAGAATACAATATTCTAAAAAATCTTAGTCATATTCCAGAAGTTAAAGAAGCTGATGTTGTTTTTGGATTTTATGATGTAATTTGCAGAATTGAAGCATCTGAATATAAGATTCTAGAAAATGTAATAACAAAAGCAATCAGAACCTTACCTCATATTAGAACCAGTATGACTTTAAATGTAATAGCAGAACAAGAATCTTAATTTTTATTTATATTTAGAAAAACAGCAATCACACAATTTTAAATCATTAAAAATTCTAGTTTTTGTCTTGGCCCCACAACCACTACAAATATCACAACAATCTTCACAAAATAAAGCCGGAATCTCTAGGCCTCTTTCAAATTGAAGTTTTGATTGAATTTTTCTGTTTTTATGCTCACATCCAAAGATTGTCCTTATTTGTAAAACCACATCCATCTATTCCAATGATTGTTTATTATCTTATTTTCAAATTTATTGAAAATATGTGTTGATTTTTACCAAAAATTAAACAGATTTAATCCCCATGAAATTCACTCCAGTCTTTCCCAAGAATTTGAATTATTTTGTAAGCTAATCTATCTATATTCACATTTGGCTCTGCTGTAATTAAGAGAATCATTTCTTTTAGAGGAAAGCTCATCATGACTAATTTTTCCCGTCTGGAGGCAGAATACTTTACAGCCCCCATGGAATAATCAAATTTCTTTCTTGTAGAAATACGATAAGCTAACTCTCTGAAAATTTTTTGCTGTTCTTCATCACTTTCAAAAGGTATCACATCGGCACGAAATTTACCTTCAATCAAATTTCCTTGCATATTTACAAATCCCGCAAATCTAATCTCTTTTTCAGAAAGGATTTCTTCTAATGTTTCCTTAAAACTAGTATTTGGAATTTTATTTCCCATTTTCTATCTAGTTATTTTAGATATTTTATGCATAAAAGACATACCTTACTCTTTGTAAGACATATCTTTTTAAATTTTGGAGGATTTTAAAATAAAATAATTAGAGGGCTTCAGATCCTCTCTTTTTTGATGCAATGTTTAACACGTCTTCTACATCTTCTATTGATACAATTCCATCGCCACTACTTCCAGTAAATGCTGCATCTGCAATTGCAGAAACTACTGATTCGACTTGGGAGTCATCAACGATTGTACTAACAGTTGCCACCTTGTTATATTCGGCTTCAAAAGTGCCTGTACCTCTTCCAGCTCTCATTGTTTGTCTTTTGCCAGAACCACGTCCATTTCCTTCTAATATGGTGTAGCCTCCTACTTTTTCTTTTATTGCATCAGAAACTGCACCTACTTTATCAGCTTGTATAGTTGCCTCGACTCGTTTCATTTGCATTCCTAAATCACTATTATTTAAAAAAGATCATATGTTTTAATGAGAACATTATGATACATTACGAATTTGGGGTTATTTCATTATCCTCTGACCTTTTTAATTGGGTTTTTCAAGTAAATTTATGAAAAGTGATGAAAAAAGATCCCACCGACTAAACTCTCTTTTAAAATATTACTTACAAAACCCCAAAGAGAAGGATCTTTTTCTAAGGGCAAAACAAATGGGTGTTACTGACTCTACTGCCAAAGACTATATCAGAACAGTGATTATCCAAGCACACAAAATTCATTCCCGTTAGTTTTCATAAAATCTCCAAAATATCCAATCTCTTGAAATACACTAATCTTTAACACGGTAACTTCATAAACGATCTCTTAAAAGAATACAATAGGTATGTCTGATCCTATTTTGGATGATGTTCAAGCCCTTTTAGATAAAGAATTTGGAGATAAGCGAATTTTAGATCAAATTCTAAGGGCAGCTCAAAATAATGAAGTTATTAGTAATTTTGAGAGAAATTATGTCCGAAAACTAGCTGAAAAACATCTAGGTAAAAAACCTCCAATGGAGAAAAAACCAGATGAGGTGCCAAAAGAAATAATTCCTGATGTTGTTCCTACTACACCCAGACCTCAAACAATTCAAACTTGGTCTGAACCTCCAAAAATTTCAAAATCCAATTCTAAAAATAATAAATTAATGCTTGGAATTGGTGTTGCCGCTTTAGCTGTAATAATAATAGCTGCTGTGTCTTTAACTGAGACTACTGATATTTCTCCTACAACAACCATTGACCCTACTGCAAGTATTTCAAAATCATTTTCAATAAAGACCGATTTACCATCATACAACAAAGGTGATATCATTTCTATTACTGGAAGCTCCAAAGCCTCAATAACTCAGGTTAATCTATCCATTACAAATTCAGAAAACAAAATAGTTTGGTCTGAACAAGTAAATGTAAAATCTAATGGACAATTCTCAACACTAACGTTTGCAGGTGGCCCATCTTGGGGATCTTCTGGAACATTTACTGTGATTGCTGAAAGTAATGCAGAACAAGCAAAATCTACATTTACCATTGAGTAATAACTACTCAAATTCTTTCCAATGAGAATCAATAATTTCTCTTAGTTTCTCAACAGTTATCTCTTCCATATATTCACGATAAACAGTGTATTTGTTATGTGAATTTTTTTCATCATATATGTCTCTTGTAGTTTTAGGTATTGCACCATTTTTCCATTGATTCATCTCAAATATCCAAATCATGGAATCTGGATTTGAAAATTCTATATCATCACAGCCAACGATATACAAATAACATTTTGTAGATTGGTTTAATTTTTCATGCAATTTTTCATATGCAATCATTTGTCCTTTTGGGATGTTGATTTTATCATTATGAAATCCTTTGAATTCAAGAATGATAAAGCCCCCATTATGCTCAATGAGCCAATCAATATCGGTGCCTCCTGAGGCAATCATTCCATGGACAATCAACTCCCCTAAAACCTCTCTACCACGAGTAAATTCTTCCTCATCGAAAATCTGATATTTTGCCCTGGGACTTTTTCTTACTGTTTGGTTAGTGTTGGAGTCTTGATTAGGAAAAGATTCTTTTTCATAGAGATTATCTATTAAATCAGTGGTCTCATTACTCACAAAGAAAAAATCAATCTACCTGATGATAAAATGGTTTGTATAAAAAAATAAAGTTATGATACTTTGTAATTCAGCGAGATAGGTGTTCTCCACCTGGACCTTTATACAAAATTAAATACTCTTCTGGTTTTTTTCTATCTTTTTTTGCATTTAATGCATCTTGATACATTTCGAAATTCTCGATAAGATATAACTGACCATCAGGATTGTCAAAATAATCAATACCGACTAGATTAAACCCTTTATCTGGTGTGAAATTCTTTTTTTGCTGTTCTAGTTTTTCGTTTTCCATTATTTTCAATATTATTTTTGTAATTTATCAGTGAATTGTAATTATTGATCGTAAATCATTAGATTTTTTTCTTCTAGTAATGCATGTAAATTATGGACAGAACGATACACATCTGATTCTTTTTTAGCTCCGGTACAAACAAGCTTTCCTGAGGCAAATAACAAAATTACCGTTTTTGGTTCTAACATCCTATGGATTAATCCTGGAAATTGTTCTGGCTCATACATACTTCGCGGTAATGTTTTTGCTCCTTTTTCTAGATGAATTTTTCCACCCAAGTTAATTGCAGCTACAATATTTTGCACTGTGATTATGGCATCCTTTTTTATTTTGATCTTTCCTTTTCTTAATTTTTGAACTACTGTATTAACAGCCTTTATTGCAAGCTCTTCGGATTTAGCTCCAGTACAAACCATTTTACCGGTTCGAAAAATCAATGTTGCAGTTCTAGGAGCTTTTAATCTAAAAACTAGACCAGGAAATTGTTCTGGATGATATTCAGTATCGGGGAACTTCTCAGTTATTTCGTTGAGATCAATTTTTTGGTCTATTGATGCAGAAGCCACTACGTTTTCTACACTAACAATAGGCTTAGTCTCAGGCATGTCGAGGGTCTTTAAATACGGCCTTTATATATAGTAGTGAGATTTTTTACGATTTTTTTAATGATGCCCTATCCATTGATAACGAGTTTCCTCATCCATAATTTCAGTGACAATGTCTTTTTTTTTGATAGTTATCTTTGGCAACTCTACATCAAAAAAACCTAATCTACCTTTACAAGGAATCGGAATTCTAAACTGTTTTGCATTTTTTAACATAAATCCAAATTTTTTGTTTCCCAAATCTTGAGAAGAGAAATGATATTTTTTATCTTTCTGTAACTCTTTGACTGAATCATATTTTTTAACATCATAAATTGTAGCTTTGCCTACTATAGCTCCTCTTACAAATTTTTTATTTAATTTTAATCTCTTGCAATCATCGCTTCGAATTTTGAGAGGTGCATGAATTAAAAATTCTCCACGAAAGTTTGTATTCCATTTTCTCAATTCTATTGTTTTTTTTCCAGAAATTATTAAATCAGCAAATGGTTGAGATACTGAAAGGCATTTCAAGATGTCATTCAGTAGCTATTTTGATATATTCACCGGGACTTTTCCCCCTTCCCTCTGGCAAATTAGTTATCCCACCATTCAAACTTTGAGTAACAATTCCTTTACTTGCTAGGACTTGTGCAGTCATAAGTGAAGTATTTCCAGCCATACATACTAACAATGATTTACCCTTAGAACCATCTAGCTCCTTACTGAGATCTTCTGGAATTTCTTGTCTGGTCAACAATTCATTTATGGTTCTGGCTTTTGGTACGGAAATTTTTGACTTGTCTATTCCTAATGATTTTGCTATAATGTCTATCCCTTCCTCACGTGGAGTGTATTGAGTATGAACCCAAATAACTCTGTCATAATCATTTGCAACTGATGCAGCATCTTCTAGAGAAATATTCATGGGTATTTTGTCTTGTGATATTTGTTCAAAATTCTTTTTGTATTTTTCAATACCATCAGCTACTATCACCACAAATTTTCTAGCATTACCCGAATTTGCCATCTCCATTGCAGAGTACAATTCCAAAGCCGTACTTTCGCCTATGTCATGACCCTTATCCACGAAAAACTTTAGAAGGAATTTAGCTTTTTCATAATCAACTTCGTGCTCTGCTGCAAACGTTTCAGGCTTGTATAGTCTCAATCCTAGAGCCTTGGCTTTTGTTCTAATTCCTGCAACATCTTGACCTGGAACAGGAAAAACAACATGAATTGATTTCTTTTCATATTTTTCACCCATGTATTGACTCAAACCTCCAGAAGTACCACCAGTACCAAATGAACAAAAGATTTGATAATCTTCTAAAGAGTCTCCCTTTTCATGTAATTGCTGGTCAATTTCAGGGGCAGTAACGGTTCTATGTACATCAATATTCAATTCATTATCATATTGCTTTGGACAGAATAAATCGTAAATCTTTGCAAGATATCTTGCCAAATTAATTATGTCTTGTTTAGCAAGTAATGCCTCTATGTCTCCAATGTTTTTATCAAAAATTTCAGGATTAAATCCAAGTTCTGATAATTGCGATCTTACATTTCCTGCAGTTGCTTTAGCAGCTAACTCATTTGCTTTATTTTCCATACCCGGAGCTGGACAAATATCCATATCCAAATCCATGATTCGAATTTTTTCATTTCTTAATTCTTTAAAGACTCCTTCTTGTAATTTTCTTGAAACAAGCGCAACAACATTAACTCCAAGTTTTGATAACTGTCCAAGTGCAATCCCAAAATTCCCAGAAGTAGCTTCAATTACGGTCTGATTTCCTTTCAGATTTCCAGAAGTAATTGCGTTATGGATGATGTGGGTAGCAGCTCTGACTTTGATTGAACCACTAAGTAATGTTGAATCAAACTTGCCATATACTTTTAGATCCTTTTCATCAAGATTTATCTTATAGATGCTTTTAGCACACTCTTTCAAATCGTTAGTAAGATCAATTAATGGTGTAGCATTAACGATTTTATCTCCTTCCAAATGTGGAATCTTACTCCATATTTCCTGCTCAAATTTCTCAAGCAGAGCCTTGTCAACATTACTTTCTTCCAAAAATCTTTTCCTCTGAAACCTCACTTTACGTAATCTCATATAAAATATCTGATATTATCAAAACTCAATTCATTTGTACTATTATCCTTCTAAAATTCTGATAACCTTACTTGGAATATCTTTTAATCTGCTTACTGCCAAAGTTTTTTCATATCCCAAATGTTTGAGATTTTCTGCAATTGTAGTTGCTCTAATTGTGTTTGGACCTAAACCTAGAGCAACCATCTTTATTCCTAATCCCTTCAAAGATTTAGTCATATTTCTTACTGCATCAGGATCAGAAGGCTCTCCATCAGTTAATGTTAAAAAAATATCTGGTCTTCTTGACTGTAAAACAGGAAACATTTTGCTATACACTTCAGCTAACGGCGTTGATCCATTTGCAACCACTTGAGCAAGTCTTTTTGCACTAATTGTATTCCATTTTACATTGTCAGATTTTATCTGCCAGCAGACAACCGCCCTATTTTGAGTACTAAAGGCATAAACTGCAAATTTTACTTTAAGATAGGATAAAACCTCGCAAAGAGCTAATGTCGCTTTTTTGTATTCTATTGCATCGGAGGCAATACTTGATGAATGGTCTAGCAAAATCACAATTTTGGTCTTTATTGATTTTTTTACATCCGAAAAGAATGGTTCATTTCCTTCAATGAACTGTTCCTCATCAAATTCATCTCCACTTCTTAGATGTTGTTCCTTCCATCCTGACTTCCATTCTTTGAACTTTGTTTTCAAATTATTAATCAAACTCAGATCATAAATTTTTGTTTCATCCACATTATTGGTTGCAGGGATTTGCAATCCTATGGTTTCAGGTGCTATTCCTTTGTTGTCACTTTTTTTATTTTCATTTAACAAAATTTTGTATTCTTCATACACATTATCTCCGCTAAGAGCGGCTTTTGGATCTGTCTTTCCAAAATCTCCTTCTTTGTTTTTTGAAATCACTGTTAAAAATTTCAATAACTCTTCCTCAGTTAAGGCCATTCCTGCTTTCATGAAGGGTAAAGAAACAGGTACTGTCATAAGAGAATCAATATCTAAAATTTTTATTATTTCATTGACCTTTTTTTCAAGCCACTCAGTATCATATCCTTTCTCGATTGCTTCGTCTACAATTCTTCGTCCAAATTCTGAGGCCTTTTTTATTTTCTCAAAGTAACTGGATTGAACTTCTCCTTTTATGGCTCCAAACATAAAATACTGATAAAAAGCCTCTACTATTCGGGCCTTGCCATAAACTGTGTGTAGTTGTGGTCTGGCCACAAGCAAAAAAGAATAATTAAAAATAATCTCCTCATCCATTCCTTTCCAAATCTTCCTACCTAGGTACTCAATTCTGCGAGTTTCTAAAGTGTTTAGAATAAATCCAAAAGCATGATCATTACTAAGAATTTTTTTACAAAATCTAATTCGCATTGCTTCGTACCATAACGAAGTTCTAAACTGCCGATATCTCTGAAAATAATTACCAATCCTTTTTTCTAATGGAGTTAAAATTACTTTATTTTCTGAAAGTCTAGTTCTAGTTTCGATTTTATCTGAAAACTCTACTATGATGTCATCATTTTCAGACCATCTTCTTACTAAAAAAGTTGCAATTTCTACTAGGGTCTCATTTCGTAATTCTAAGGATTGCATCTAATTACCAAACATTGAGGTTATGATGTCTTTTACTTTTTGGTGTTCGATATTTCCCCATTGCGTGTAAACATTGCCAAAAACAATTGTAGCAGCTTCTTTTGCTGTGGATCCTTTATCTAGTAATTTCCCAAAAGCTATAGTTTCTCTTAAACTTGGAGAATAAAACAATTCTTCAACCGCCGCTGCTTGTCGTAGTGTGTTTGCCAGCTTGATTCCTTGAATTAATTCTGATTCAAAATCACTTGAAACATATTCTTTTACGATTTCTAATTCGATATCTTCTGTTGGGTATTCCATACTAATTCTTACTGGAAATCTACTGAGCAGTTGTGGTGGGAGTTCTTTTGTTCCACTATGGGTAAGTGGATTTATTGTGGCAATTACAAACCATCCTTCTTTTGCTTTTACAACCTCTCCTGTTGATTCCTTCAAGGCAATCTGACGTCTGTCATCAAGTGCCTCATCTAATCTCAAAAGCACATCTGCTTCTGCTGAATTAATCTCATCTAGATACAACATAGTTCCCTCTCTCATGGATTTGATCAAAATACCTTCATCAAAACTTACAGTACCATTTGTAAGGGTCTTAGTTCCAACTAGGTGACTCTCTCTAGTTCTCAAACTAAAGTTGATTGATTCAAGCTTGGCTCCTTTACTTCTTGCAAAATCTCTTACCAAAGATGTCTTTCCTGTTCCCTTGGGGCCAATAATTATTACAAAAAGATTAGCATCATATGCTTTGTTTAGTATCTGAATGGAATTATTCCAATCAAGATAAGGTGCATCAGACAATTAACAAATAATAATTCTCACAATATTTAATTTTAGATCTTGTTTCCAAAAGATTCAATTTTTGCAAAAGACTCCTCCAGAGTCTTGTGCAAGGATTTATTCCATTCTTCAAATCCAGATGGATCTTTTGGATAATTATGATAATGTTCCACCAACCATTGATTTTTTCCAGAGGTATACCTTAATCCTTCAGCGACAGTTTTGTTTAAAATTCCACGTATAATCATTCCAACCTTCCCAAGTCCAGAAAAGTCTGGATGTTCTCCTTTACTGATAGATTCTACATCCATATTTCCCAAAAAGTGTTTCATTCCATAACTAATTTGCTCGTTTGTCAAATTTTGAACTAGTCTTCTGAAAAGTTCTAAACCTGCAGTCTTGTATCCATACTCTTTAATGAAATCAATGTTATACTGCCAAAGATTTTTTTCTGACACGTCATTTTGCTCAATTGCTTGAACTACATTATTTCCGATAACTGTTCCGGCAATTAATGCAGGACCAATACCTCCAGCATCAATCGGTTTTGGCATCCAAGCAGAATCTCCAACTAACATGTAACCTCCAGATACAAGGCAATCGTTTTGTCTCCTAACTGAAACTTGGAAAATTCCTGAATTATTATGAATATCTTCTGGGTCTTGTGATAGTTCTGCTTGTTTAATGACTTTGTTTCTTTGAAGATATTCTTGCATTAATGATTGAACATTGTCTTTTTTGTTTAATCTTAGATTTCTTTTTTCCAACAATGTTTTTTCGACTCCTAAACCAATGTTGACTTTTTTATCTCCTTTTGGAAAAACCCATCCGTATCCTCCAGGTGCAATATCTTGATCTAAATGAATTATACAGTAATCAGGATCAAACTCTGTGAGATCTTTGGTCTCTGGCTTGAAATACATAATGTATCTTCCAGTTGATTCCAAATCCCTCCTGTCGATGCGCTTTTCTATTTTGTTTGAATTTTTCAAAGTGTTTCTTAGCATGGATGTAACGCCTGTGGCATCTACTACAATTTTTGCCGTTTTTTTGTAAGGCTCTTTTGTTTTATTATTGATACCTTGCACTCCTATAACTTGCTGGTTATCATAGATTAAGCCTGTAAGATTAATTTCAAAATCAAAATCTACTCCCATTTTTTTTGCCCGTTCATTTTGTATTTCGGGTAGTTTTTGTCGATTAAGCATGTACCCTGCACCATCAAATGGGATTGCCGTTTCTTTGTCTGGTGAAAATGCCATAACACCTTTTACATCATGCTCAATTTCAGGCCGTGTCCATTGTACTTTGATTCTCTCTGCCATATAGTCTACGGCTTCTTTGGAGCAAGCATCACCGCAAGTCCAACCAGATAAGGATTTTCTTCCAGGATAAATTTCTGGATTTCTGTCAATAGACAAAATCTTCAAATTCTGCTTTGAATAATGAGCAATTGCTTGAGCTGCAATAGTTCCGGTTAAACCTCCACCAGCAACTATTACATCATAATCTACCATAATAGAAATCGTCGTTAAACCGTATTTAAAATAATACTATACTTGTATAGGATGAATTGTAGGTAAAAAGATCGATTTAAAATTGGGGTCGGTTCGTCGCGGCGTCTTCATGGCATTCGCTCAGACTGGAGCGGCTGTTATTTCCTCATTCCCAAATCACTTTAGCAAAATGTACCTATTTAATCTAGATGACTTTTTGAAAAATTTCACTGAAAACTTTGACGGTATCTTTTTTGTTGTATACTGGAGTATGAATTTTTAGTCTAATTGCCTCCTTTTCTCTAAATTCTATCTTTCCTTGAATAAACATCTGTTTGTCGAATCTAATGTAAAGTGTGGAATTTTCTGTTCTCTCTTCTATATGTTCGATGATTTCATTTTTCTGATTTTCTGAAATTTTCTCCAAAAATTTTGCTAAAAATCCTAAAGCCTCTTTTTTTGTTATCTTTGCTCTAATAGTAATAATTGGGTTATCAAAATGACCTATAACTTGGGATACTGAAAAAATATCTTTTTCCAACCCAAACATTTCACTAAAACCCTCATAGAATTTTTCAATATCTTCAGTAGCGTGGATAATTACGTCTATGGTAACTTCTAATTTTGCCATATTAGTATACAGGAATTATTTTTTGATTAAGCTTCAAGTAGAGCTATTTCTTTATCTGCAGTTCTGATTAATTTCACTTTCTCAAGACCTACATGTCTAATTCTAATTACTTTTTTTGCAGCTGCCATGATATCGGAATTAATTTTACCATAACAGGTAGCCTGAACAAATTGATCAATTGTCATTTCTGGAATTGTTTTATTTATGATGTCTCTTGCAATTAATCTCAAAGCATGTTTTCTTGAGGTGTTAAGTTGTCTATGTGTTAGTGCTATGACTTTGATTCTGAAAATGTATCCATCTTTTGTCTTAACATCTATAATGAAATTAATTTTGGATGAACCTCGTCTTACTAGACTCCTCAAAAATTCTTTAGAGTATTCAAATCTTTTAAAAATTGAACTTGCTTTATCATCTTCCACTTTATCTAATTGGAAATACATTTTGTATTGATGTTGTGAAGGATCTCCTTTCAAAATATCATACAGAGTTACCTCTAAGACTCTACCTGATGCATTTTCATCATCTGTAATAGGAACATATGCTATTGGTACGTTGTTAAATGAATCTGGAGCATTTACTGTTATCCATTTCTTTTCTCTCCACTTGTCTTTTACTCGACCTTTTCTACGTGCCAATTATTATCGACCTTTGAATCCAAAATATAAGGGTATGCGATTAGATAGTGGTTTGACCCATGTATTTTTGCAAAACAGAAGGAATTGCAATGTGCCCATCCTTGGTTTGAAAATTTTCCATAATGGAAACAAGAATTCTAGATGTAGCAATCAAAGTACTGTTTAGGGTGTGTAGATAACTTGTCTCCTCATTTGTTTTTTCTCTGTATCGAATCTTTAATCTTCTTGATTGAAAGTCCAAACAATTGGAGCAAGAAACTATCTCTCTGTAGGCATTTTGACCTGCCATCCAAGCTTCAATGTCATAAGTCTTGGCAGAAATTTTACCCATATCGGCTGAGGAAAGTAACATTACTCGGTGAGGAATTTCTAATTTCTGATAAAATTCTTCGGCAATCTCTAGCATCCTCTCATGTTCTTTCCATGAATCTTCTGGACGAGTAAACACAAATTGTTCTATCTTGTCAAATTGATGTACTCTGAAAATTCCTTTTTGGTCTCTTCCATGAGCGCCTGCCTCTTTTCTAAAGCAAGGACTAACACCAGCATATCTTAAAGGCAAATCTTTTCCTTCAATTATCTCGCTAGAATGCATTGCTGCCATAGCATGTTCTGATGTGCCAATCATGTAGAGATCCTCATCTTCAATTTTGTAAATCACTTCTTCAAAATCATCTGTAATTACTGCCCCCTCCATGGACTGATAATTTATCATGTATGGGGGTTGGATTAGAGAATATTCTTTTTTCGATAAAAATTCCAAGGCATAATGGATTAAAGCTTGATTAAGTCTCACCAAGTCGTTTTTCAAATAATAAAATCTTGCACCTGCTACTTTTGCAGCTCTTTCTAAATCCACCAGATCTAAATTCTCTGAGATGTCAATATGATCATTTATTTTAAAATCGAACTCTGGAATTGTTCCCCATTTTTTCACTTCCTTGTTGGCTGAATCATCCTTTCCAATTGGAACTGAATTATGAATCAAATTAGGAATAGAAAATGCTAATCGTTTGTATTTTTCTTCAATTTCTGTTTGTGATGATTCTAAATTGGATAATTCTTGAGATACCTGTTTCATTTCATTTAGAATTGTTGTGGCATCTTCGCCTGCTTTTTTCTTTTGAGCAATTTCTAGAGCAACTTGGTTTTTCTTTTTTCTTAACTCGTCTGTTTTTAATATGAGGTCTCTTCTTTTTTTATCTGAATCTATAAGCCCCTCAAGATCAAATTCAACATTTCTTGCCCTTAACATTTCTTGGATAATCTGTGGGTTTTCTTTGATTATCTTGGGATCTAACATTATTCTATCACCTTTAAAGCGACTTGTACATGAGCCAATACTTCATCAACGGTACCAATCAATTTCTTCATATCATCCTCATTTTCAAAATTAAAAACAAGCTTGTTATCAACATTCTCAACAATAAGACTTAGGCCCTGAGGGAAATTTACATTATCAGGATCTAGGGCTTTTTTTACAGTCTGTGCCTTTTCTTTTGATAAGTTATTCAGAACTATCTGGACTTGACAAGTTAACGACATTTACATCTAAATAATCTAAAAAGTCATTTAATTTGTCTTTAGTTATTTTTGCTCCTGCAGCAGCATCATGGCCTCCTCCTATCCCATCGAATTTCTCAGCCCCTGTTTTCATTAACTGACTAAGATTGATTGAGGACTTGCATCCAAATGATTTTCTTGATGAAAATTTGATAGTGTTCTCTTCTCCTTTCGTTCTCAAAATAACGATTTTTCCGGAATTTTTTGGCGATCCTGCTATCAACGAGGAGATGGTACCTGTCATGGTCTCTGGAACCACTCCTTCACCATTGACCATCACACAATTATCGCTTTCAGAAATTCTCCATCTTTCATTGGTTAACACATTCATATATTCTCGAATCAATTTGCGATATTCGGTAAGAATAATCTCTCCTTCTCTTAGAATCTTGTTTCTATCTCCCATACAAATTGCCATACCTACTCCTGATTTACTGATTCTTCCACATGAGTTTAACATGGTAGAAAACTCTCTTCCATCACGCAAAAAGCTCCTTCTGTCTTCTCTGGGAAATGTGTATGTATATCCAATTAGTTCTGACATGATGTCTGTGGCATTTTTGCCTGAAGTAAATTTGGTAATTGCTTCAATAACTATTCGTTTTTCATCTTCATTTAATTCGGCTGGAACTCTCCATCTTCCACCATCTTTTAATTCAATCCCTGACGAATTTAGTAACGATAGACACGTATCTCGATTCCAAGTAAGTCCTTCAATGAATGGTTGAGATGTAAAGGCAAGTGCATCAGGCAGAGGTCTTGTCTCTCTTCCTACTAAAAGCAAGTCCAAATCAATATCTAAAAGACCAAGTTCCTTTGCAGTATTGGCAATTTCGAAATTTTTACCAGTAAATGATTTTCGTTCCCCTTGATCTTGTCTGTCTCCCAAAGCAGCAACAACTGCAACTGCTGAAAGGTCTGAATTTTTATCATCAAGAGACATCGCAGCCAAATAAGCCATACCTCCAGCACAAATCTCAGTACCTCCATCTATCCCGTATTTCCATGCATTTATGACTCTAGGATTATCCATCTCCGTATCTGATATCTGGTGATGATCTAGAACTATCCAATCTTCCCCAAGACTTTGGTCTAAATTATCTGCAAACCCTCCACCCAAGTCTGTTATTACATGGAAGTCTCGCGAATCATTTTTTAGAGAATCAACAACATTTTGACTAAATTCTTTTGAGGTTCTCAGGGTACAATTTGCCCCAGCTCTGATCAAAGCTTTGGTGATGATACTCCCCGAAGTTAATCCGTCACAATCTATGTGGGTGGTAACAGAAATTGATTTTTGAGATTTTATGCAGTCTGAAATTTTATCTTTGAAAAACGAAAGCGATTCTTCAAGAGAATTTGCCATTATTCTAATTGAGCAACCACGGATTTATATTTCCAGTTTTGAGGAATTCGTCCAATTCTTTTGTAATAGACAGATAATCTATGGACTTTGGCTTCAATTAGTTCAAGGGATCTAACATTTCTTCTATCTCCTTTGTTTGCCTTGAGGTGTTTTTGAAGACCTACTGCTTTTTTCACAATATTTTCTAAATCTTCTGGCATCTCGGCCATTAGGTCATTTTCTTTGAGAATTTCTCCAACAGTTTTTTTGGTAATTGGTTTAATCAAGGGAATTGAATGTTGATCTCTTAATTTAATTCCAATTTGACTAGGTGTCAAACCGTCTTTTGCATACTTTACAACTAACTCCTCGATCTCTTTTGGACCTAATGATATCCATGAAGGTGCACGTAGGGTTGCTGGCCTAATAGAATGTGCCTTTCCATGTCTGTGAGTATGCATTCTTCCCATGATGCGACTAAATTTAGAACAAAATTAAACGTTACTTATTCGGATCTCGTACATATTATTCGAAATTTGGGGATTAGAATAAAAGTTAAATAAGTACACTGGCTTCAAAACGACAGGTAAACGGTATGAATAGCAAAGTACTCTTAACAGCATCCTTAATCGCTGTATTTGTCGTAGGTTACTATGGTGCAAGCTCAGTTGCATTTGCACAATACATGGGTAACGTAGGCCAAGGCGGAGAAACCGGAGCATATACCTTAGAAGAAGCTTTAGAAATTCAAAAACGAAGAGTTGAAGCTGCAGCAGCAAACCCAGCATCTGGATCTGGTACACCTTATCTTGACGCAAGTGGTGTAGGTGGTGCAGCAGTAATTTCTGCAGCAATCTTTGGTGGTATAGCAGCAGCCTTCTTCATTAAAGGCAGATCTGGCAAATACGCAGCAATGGGCAGAGGATAAACAAATACCATACTTTTCTTATTTTATTAGATAACTCCTAGTGGAGATACTGATCTCGTACTTTTTGATAATAACAGAAATGTATATATCGCAGAAATTGAGCCAAAATATACAATGACTCCTATCGTAGGAACTTTCCTAAGCATCTTGTCCTCAGTGACAGGCCAATTAGGACCAAACTATGATCCATTATTCTACGATGTAATGATCTACATCTTCGGTACCATGATGTTCACAATATTCCTCTTGGGAATTATCTCATTCTGGTTACGTGTACACGGATGGTCTTACAAGGACAACCGTGAGAGATGGATCGATGAATTAGACAGACACTTCGAAAGAGAAGGTATCGGTCTTATTCCAGACAACGGTAAATACTGGTAAAATAACTTCCTTTCTTCTTTTCATTATTTTTAATATCTTACAAGAATACTTTACGCATATTTTTTATGAAAATTACAAAGTCTGAAAATCTATTGCTCTGGAAGGAAGTCTTTGTCTTTTGCTTCATCATATGCTTTTGAAGTAAATTCCGCTTTGTAGTGATATCCATCCTGTAATGGATGATTGATAAAGTGCTCAGACTCTTTGCCATTGACATACATTTTTGATTTTGATTGATCCATGTCTCTTAGAGGGAAATCCCACATCCACAGAAAATGACCTATTTCAAATGGATATTCCTCAACCCATTCGGCATAAATGGTTCCATCATCCGTTATTGTGTATAGTGTTCTCTTACAATCTCCTTCCTGAATTCCTATGTTGGCAGGAATCTCTGCCTTTTGACCATCTACAATTAATTCCAAAGTCGCCTTAACTTTGTAGGGTGTGGTTCTATCGTTTATGCAGACTTTGAGTGGATTGTCGGCATTTAGAGTTTGTTGAAGCAAAGTACTTGCTGCGGCAACTGATATTCCGATTATGGCCGTAATTATAAGAAATTTTAACGTCTTTTTTCTCTTGTATGGGTCTCCCATACCAGGCCAAATCATATGCTTTCTGCCGGAAGATTACTTAAAGTCGTTTCCATCAATCATCCATTATTTCTATGGTGTCTAGTTGATCTTGATGATCTGCTAGAAAATACGTGATTGCATCTGAATCAATTTCTAGCCATTCTGAATCACCTTGATAGGGAAGGAAATCCTCTACAAACAGATCATTTGGACCCGTAAATCTAACAATAAACTGTTCTTTTTTGGAATTAATTGGAAAGGGAAGTTTTAGGACTTTGCCTCTTTTTTGATTTTGAACATTTACCTTGTATTTGTCATTTCTAAATTCAACTTTCCCAAAAAAATAACTTTGAAAAATATCTAATTTCTCAATTTTAAAAGTCAACATGATTATCATATCTTTTTTCTAGGAGATAAAACTTGGTGTATTTTCAATTTACGTTAGACGTAACTTTATCAAAATTAAAAGGAAAAAGGTGGATTGTTTAGATTACTTGCCAGGGTCGTGTTGCAAACGTGATTACATAACCCACACCGATAATGATTGATTGATATGCGATGTTGGTGTATGGAATTGGTTTGATAATTGGATCCCCTTCTACGACTACTGTTTGACCTGGACCTAGTCCTGGACCTACTTTGTCGACGTTGAGTTGTGTGTGTACGTGATATACACCTGCCTCAAGTGCTTTTGCAGACAATGAGTATTCTACGACAGAGTTACCTGGAACATCAAAGACGTTACCTGGTGGGTCTCTTGCCAACATTTCCCATCTGTTTCCTGCATTAGTAGATTCTGAGAAAATGGAAAGCCATCCTCTAAGGTCTCTTTCTACAAGACTAACTAGTGTACCTTGAAGTGTCAAAGTCTCGCCAGTCTGTAGGGATTGTCTGTTGAAGGTTTCATCTTCAATTCTGATGAAACGACTCTGGAGTTGTGCTTGGACACCGTGTGCTTCTGCTGTTGGAAGTATAGTCTCAACCCAGTTGAAACCAAGTGTTCCTAAAGCTAGAACAACGGTAAGTCCTAATACGAAAATCTTTTTTTCGACCATAGTTATCCCTAATAGATTGAAAAATAATATACATCGTTATATGTTTTACCTTGATGACGAGGATCGATAGATCAAGAATGATCATCAGTAATGATTAACATTGAAATTGAGAAAAATTTGTATAAAATATCTTTGAATTTATAGGTAAAAAAATTAAAATTTTTAAAAAATCACTATAAATGATAAAAATTTTATAAGAAAGAAACTAAATTTGAAACCCTTGGTTTATATGCTAAATAACCATGTTAAGACATATGGCACAGATGCCCGCATTAATACCAAAAGAAGTTGAGATCCAGAGATTGAAAAAAATCTGGCTCATGGTTATAGCTTTGGGATCTATTGCAGCCTCTGTAGAAGTCGACAACTTTGTTGACGGCTCTCTGCATCAAACCTCTATCAGAGATAGTGCATTTACACCAGCACACTGGTGGCTATACTCCCATTTCATTGCATTGCCAATTGGATGGGCAGCATGCGCAATGTATGATAGAAAAATTCCTATTCTTAGAGGTCCAAATAACTCAATAAACACTGGATTAAAGATGACCATCTTAGGTTACCTTGCAACCA
>JACEMX010000050.1 GCA_013867335.1 Candidatus Nitrosomaritimum aestuariumsis | reverse complement strand
ACCAAGTTCAGGTAGGCTGCAAAGCGAAATATCGTGAAAACAAAAGGAGGGTTACTCCCAGCACACTCAATTATTTTAAAAATAGTTTCTATGTATCGATTAACTCATAGAACTTACTTGGTCTCTACAGATGTCTGCATTACATCTGCAAGAGGCATCACATAGGCAGGAGCCTTGCATCTCACAATCACATTCTGAACCCATTTCAGCAGATGCTGCACAGCCACATGCTGCTTCCTCTTCAGTTGCCGCAGGTGTTGCTGGAGGTGGTGCTTGTTGTGTAGTTTCAGACTCGTAAACATTTCTTGTTTGCTGATAATTACTTTCATCACGTAATTGTGCTTCTCCTCTGTTGGTTTGATATCCTCCAGCTGAGGCACTTGTTTGATATCCAGTCAACCTACTTGGATCAATTCCAGTCTGGGCAGTTTCCTGATTTTTAAGGGCCCTATTACTAAAAACAAAAAATGCTATACCACCAATCGCAGCCATTCCTGCCATACCATAAACGATAAGAATTGGAAATTCTCCTGTAGATGTAGTTGCAAATCCTTCTGGTGCGGTTGGAGTAACTCCAATAATTTCTACACCATCTAATGAGTCAAGTGCACCAAATCCAATAGAAGATAGATTTGCAGCATCGGCAGATTGTACACTTCGAACGACATAGTTTTGATCTGCATTTACTTCTGCTTCAAAAACTCTTTCGACTTGTCTTCCCTCTCTGATACTACTTTCTCCCATAGTCCAGTGAGAAACAACAAATCCTGCAATTGATTCATCTAAACCAAATCCACTCGCATCAACGTTAATTCCAGTTGGGTCAAATAAGAAATGCCAATTTGTCATTGGTTGATCTTTAATAAATTCAGCATCAATCAGATTTTTTGATAAAATTTCTTCAGCTTCACTACCTTTTAAAACATCATAAACGACGGGCTCACTTTCTTTTAAGATAGTGATTGGATGGTTAATCTCAACACCGTCCACTACAATCTCATCAGTGACAGATAGTCCTCTCCAGCCCATATCAACAAGTGTTTTTGTTTGATCTTTGTTGATTACATAATCAGTTAAGGTACCTTCCAAAATTACTTTATAGTCAATCGATGTGTTTAGATTTCTTCCTTTAAGATGAAAGTCATAAGTGACAGTTAAGGCAGAAATTGAAGATGCACTACCATCATTTTGAATTTTTGAATTAAGTCTACCAATCAATTCCTGAACTCCAGGATCACTCTCATCTGCTACTCCTCTAACGGTCCATTCTTTGGTATGTAATTCATCAAATAATTTTCCTCCGTTAGGGTATTCAATGAAAACTGTTTTTTGGTAATTTACTTTAAAGAATGATTCATCAAGATTTGGATTAATTCTAGCATCCATTTGGGCAGCCCATGCAGCAGAACTAGAACTAATTACAAGAATACTGGCAAGAATAATGGTTAAGGCAACTACCCTAGACACAAAATGATTTGTCTGATTAATAGTAATAAACTTATCCTAAAAACAGATCGGAGAATTTTGAAAAAGTAATATGGAGTGATGTACTCAGAATTTTCGGTTTTAGATAAGATATGATGGTTACAATATTAGCAGGAGGAACAGGTTCAGTTAAACTTGTTCGAGGACTAGTCTCTCAAGATATCAAAGTAAACGTAATTTCCAATGTAGGAGACAATTATTGGCTATACGGACTGTATGTTTGCCCCGATATTGATACAATAATTTACGGTCTTGCAGATCTGCTTGACCAAGAAAGAGGATGGGGAATGAAAAAAGATACCTTCAACTTCTTAAGACAGATGGAAATCTTTGGAGAGGAAACTTGGTTTAGAGTAGGAGACAGAGATGCTGCCACTCACTTGATTCGAACAAACATGTTAAAGAACGGAAAAAATCTTAGCGATATCACAAAATGGATGTGTGAGAAATTTGCAGTTAGTGCAAACATCATTCCAGTTACAGATAACAGTGTAGAAACACGAATTACAACTGACAAAGGAGAGCTTCACCTCCAAGAGTATTGGGTAAAACATAGAGGAAAAGATCCTGTTGAAGGAATCCAGTATATTGGGGCAGAAAAGGCCAGACCAAATCCAGAAGCAGTTAATGCAATTCATGACGCAGATTTAGTAATTCTCGCACCAGGTAATCCATTGACATCAATTGGCCCTATGCTTCAGATTAAGGGTATAAGAAAGGAACTCTCAAAAATAAAGAAAAAAGTGATAGCAGTTAGCCCACTAATTGGTGACAAAGCAATCACAGGTCCTGCTGCTAAATATATGGAAGCAGCCGGAATTGAGACAAACGCATATGGACTGGCAAAGATGTATTCAGATGTTTGCTCCAACATCATAGTAGACTCTAAAGACAAAGCTTTGTTAAAGAAAATTCAAAACCTAGACATGAAAGGATACGATACAAAAATTACCATGAAGAACAAAATTGCAGAAGACGCCTTAGCTAATTTTATTTTAAAACAAGTTCACGTATAGTTTGAAAACCGCAGCAATCATCCCAGTAAAAACATTTTCAAAAGCAAAGACCAGATTAGGACTATCTCAAGAAAAAACAGAACAAATCTGTGAAATAATGCTGGAAGAGATTCTTCACACCCTTTCAATTTCACCACAGATTGATCAAATCATAGTTGTGACAAAAGACAAAAAAGCCTTAGAAATTAGCAAAAAATTTGATGCAGTATCAATAACAGATACAGATGAATCAGGTGTCAATAATGCAGTTTCACTCGCTGATGACTATCTTTTAAAAAATCAATTTGATGCATCCATTGTTTTCCCTCAGGATATTCCATATATGAAAACCCAAGACATTGAGTTTGTACTAAAATTCAAAGTAGAATCTGACTTTGTAATTGTTGTTCCCTCAAGAAGATTTGATGGAACCAATGCACTGGTAAGAATGCCTGTAAATATAATGAAAACACACTATGATGAAGACAGTTACAAAATTCACATGAGCACTGCTAAAGAAATTACAAGAGATGTTTCGCTAGTATTTGTAAAAAGAATAATGTGGGATGTGGACAACTTGGAAGACTTGAAATTTCTTTTAGGTCAAGATGAAAAACCAGAAATTGCAAAAAAAATCCAAGGTATTTTGGAGTAAAACTAAGAAATTTTAGCCATATTTTCAGTGAAAATAGGGCAATCGGACTCTCGATCATCAGAAAAGTTATATATGATAAGACAGCAATGGTTAAATATTATAATTAAATGTCGCAGGAGTTATGAAAATGGTTGAAAGTGGAAATCAAAAAG
>JACEMX010000117.1 GCA_013867335.1 Candidatus Nitrosomaritimum aestuariumsis | reverse complement strand
AATATGCTATCATGATATCATAAATAATAAGATTCATATATGATATCATGATATCATTTAACATGATAACACAACCAACACTCGAAACAAAATTAGCAGATTGGACCTTGGCCTTTAATTCAATTTCCAATAAGCAATCAGAAGAGGCGCAAATCCTAAAGGGTTTGGTAAAGGATCTAAAAAATAAGATCATTGGAGAAGGAATGGCAGTCATTCCAGGAGTAGCATAGGTGAATCAAATGGCACAAAAACAATCAAAGATTCTAAATGGTGTCAACGTTGATGGCTTGTTCCAAACCATTGATGTCATTAAGAAGGATTCATCTATTGCAAAATTCAATTTCAGAGCAAAGAACCAATGGGTCAATGGTGGAGAAAATAGAACTACCGTAAGTGACTTTTATGGTGCAGGAAAAACACATGTTAGAAGTAAGCCATTTGTCTTTACCAAGGATGAACCTGAAGTTCTTTTAGGAACCGACCATGGTGCAAATCCAGTGGAATATGCTCTAACTGCCTTAGCAGGATGTGTAACTACAACTCTTGTTTATTATGCTGCAGCAAAGGGCATAAAAATAAACAAAGTAGAATCAACATTAGAAGGAGACATTGATCTTAGAGGCTTATTGAATCTAGACGAAAATATCAAAGCTGGATATGATAGTATTCAGGTGAACTTCAAGATTGATTCAGATGCATCCGAAGAAGCACTACAGGAGTTAATAGAGATTGCAAAAAAGCATTCTCCGGTTGCAAGTACAATATCAAATGCAACACCTGTAAATATTACTCTGTCCAAAGAATAGGAAATGACAGAAGACATTTCTTCTTTTTCTTCAGATACATTTGATGCAATTGAGAAGAGAAGGGCAGTAAAGCATTTTGATGAGACTCATCAATTTTCAGATAGGGAGATTGAAAAACTTCTATCTTTGGCAATTTTATCTCCAACCTCCTTTAACATACAAAATTGGCGATTTCTAGTCGTAAAAGACGCTGAAATGAGGAGAAAAATCAGGGAAATGGCATGGGATCAGTCTCAAGTAACAGATTCTTCGTTGTTATTGATAATGTGTGCTGACCTTAAAGCATGGGAGCAGGAACCACAAAGGTATTGGAAAAACGCATCAAAAGAAGTTCAAGATTTTTTGGTTCCAGCAATTGAAAATTTCTATAAAGGAAACGAACAGATACAAAGAGATGAAGCACTAAGAAGTGTCGGGATTGCAGCTCAAACCTTGATGCTTGCTGCAAAGTCAGCAGGGTATGATTCATGTCCAATGATAGGATTTGATTCACAAAAAGTGGGAGAGTTGATTAACCTTCCAGAAGATTACATTATTGGAATGATGTTAGCAATAGGCAAAGCAAAAACTCCTGCCAATCCACGAGGAGGACAATTAAGCTTGAATGATTTAGTGTTTACTGATAGATTTTAGCCATCTAAATTATTAATCAGCAGAATTGAAAATATGTAATTGAGTTACAAGTTTTTAGACCATGCAACTGATGCATTCGTTGAGGTAACTGCAAAAGACCTCAAAGAAGCTTTTGCAGTAACTGCTGATGCTGTAATTAACATTACAATTGATCAAGATAAAGTTCAAGAATCAGATCAAAAAGAATTTTCTGCTCAAGGAAAGGATCTTAGGTATTTGTTGTTTAGTTGGCTTGAAGAGATTACATTTGTTCTAATTACAGAGGGTTTTGCAATTAGAAGAATAGAATTTGACATTATAGAAAATAATGGATATTCAATAAATGCAAAAGCCTTTGGTGAAACACTTGATTTGAAAAAACATAATTTCAAAGTAGAGATAAAAGCTCCCACATTTTATGAGATGGAAATTAAGCAAAATGACGGAGTTTTTATGAGATTTTTGTTGGATTTGTGATTTTGTGAACTATTCTTGCTCATTGAATAGAAGAAGTTATACGTCTTTTTTAAAAATGAACTAATCAAAGAATTACTATGCGCCAAAATTTGATGTTATTACCTGTTTTTTCACTTGTTGTTATGATGATTTTTCCAGCCTATGGTGCAGTAGAGTCTGTTTCTCTTGAAAAGAGCTTTTACACAGATGAGGAGCTTATGGTATTTGTTGGAACTGAGGATTCAGGTAAGAAATCAGTATTTGTAATAATTCGTGGACCAGGAGGAGATTTTATTGGAATGTTCTCAGATCCAGCATCAGATAATGATGGTGCCTTTTCTACGATTGCCAGACCAGTAGAAAATTATTTTACATCAAGTGGAACTTATAATGCAACGGCTTTTACCGATGACCAAAAAGAAGAAGACGGTTTAACAATTTTCTTACAATATGATGGAACAAAGGTTTCTGAAAAAGAAGATTTTGTTTTAACTTTGAAATCAATTCCTGACAAGACCATAACTGAAGGAAAGACCCTTTCATTTACTGTCGGTGTTACTGATTCTTCTTTAGACAAATTGACTTTTAGTTTGGATAAGAATCCCCCAAGTGGAGCTTCGATTGAGTCTTCTACAGGGAAATTTATTTGGACGCCATCAGCTTCACAGGGAAATTCAGTTGGAATACAATATAATTTTGACATAGTTGTTGAGAAAGGAGCTCAAAAAGATAGTGAATCAATTACAATTACAGTAAAAGACCCTGTAGTAGATCAACCAAAGGATGAACCTAAAGATGAGCCAAAGGATGAACCTAAAGATGAGCCAAAGGATGAACCTAAAGATTTAGGACTTGCGTCATTTGTTGACCCAAAGAAGGACCCACAAAGTTATGTTGATAGGTACAACAATGAACCAAAATACAAAGAGTGGTTTGATGAGAATTTCCCAGAGTATGATTCTATCTATGAGGCAGTAGGATTAGAAGAGCCTTTAGTAATACCTGCTCCATTTGTGGATGAGTCAAAGGATCCTCAAAGTTATGTTGATAGGTACAACAATGAACCAAAATACAAAGAGTGGTTTGATGAGAATTTCCCAGAGTATGATTCCATTTACCAAGCTGTAGGATTAAAGGAAGTAAAAGAGATTGCTCCATTTGTTGACCCAAGTCAAGATCCACAGTATTATGTAGACAGATACAACAATGAACCAAAATACAAAGAGTGGTTTGATGAGAATTTCCCAGAGTATGATTCTATCTATGAGGCAGTAGGATTAGAAGAAGAAGTAGAAGAAGAGCCTGAGTTTGGTGAATGTGGACCTGGAACCGAATTCATTGATGGAAAGTGTGAGTTAATTGATCAACCTAAAGAAGGCGGAGGATGCCTTATTGCAACAGCAGCATATGGTTCTGAGATGGCACCACAAGTTCAATTCCTCAGAGA
>JACEMX010000129.1 GCA_013867335.1 Candidatus Nitrosomaritimum aestuariumsis | reverse complement strand
TATTCTCATAGATAATTCTCAAGACTTTTTTTTATCTAGTATCTATCACGAATTAGATTTGCCATTGAAAACAAGATAATTGCAGTAACAGACAGTATTGCTCCAAGTAAAAACAAAATTATCGAACCTAAAAGAGATCCGTAAAAAACAACCTGGTCATTGAGGTATCTATCCAAAAATATTCCACCTAAAACCAGACCTGCAATGATTAATGTCAATCCAGGAATTCCATAAAATTGCAAAGGATGTTTTATAGAGACGTATTTTATTGTGTTTGCCAGCACTCCTACTCCATGAGTTACAGAGTGCTGCTCTGATGTATCTCCTTGGTATGATATTGTAATTGGGACTTCTGCAACGGACAATCCCTTGTTTGATATTTTAAGTAAAATTTCCGTAGATACTGACATTCCTTGCTCAGTTGGATGTATTGCATCAATTGCATCTTTTGAATATGCTCGAAATCCAGATTGGGAGTCTGAGATTTTAAAATTTGTTCCATAGTTAGAAGCTGACGTGATAATTTTGATTCCTGTTTTTCTATACCCTGATGCTTGTGTAGTGTCATCTAGGAATCTAGACCCTATTGCCACATCGACATTATGAGCAGTTATTGCATCAATTAGTAACGGGATTTGATCAGGATTATGCTGTCCATCCCCATCCAAGGTAACCATAATTTGCGCATTTTCTTTTCTGGAATAATCAAACAGTGATGCAATGGCAGCACCATATCCTTGATTGCTCTGAGAGATGACAATAGCCCCTGCATCTCTTGCGATTTTTGCAGTATTGTCAGTTGAGCCGTCATCACACACAACTACTCTGTCTACGTGTGGTAGTGATTTTGTAACAATTTTTTGTATTGTATCTTCTTCATTATATGCAGGAATGCAGGCAAACTTCAAAGTGATAATTTATCAAAACTTCCATTATGTAAACAGTTAGTTTTTCAAAAATACTTGTATGTGGTTTTTGAGGCTAGTTACATTGCCTGCTTATTGATAGTCATATGGTCTTAATTCTAATCTCAATAGAATTACTGGTTTGGAGTATTAAAGAAAAAGCCATTACAGATTTGAAAACAATTAAGGAAACAGAGTGAATTTTTCTTTTTATATAAAATCCCAGGAATTTTGGGAAAAGTATTACTTTATTTTATTATGATTATACTTAAGTAAAAGTAAAGCAATTAAAATTGGGCGAAGTGGGGGCGTGTCAGAGCTAATTAGCTATAACACATTTGGAAAATTCTTCGATCAGGTCTTGGGACTTGATGAGAGTATCAGATTTGTTGCAATTCATGATGGCAGTTTTAAGGCCAAATACCAAAATGGTGTAGAAGGCTATTTCAAAGAAGAAGAGATAAAGCTGTCATTATCAGAGGCCCATAACAGATGGGATTCTCGTAAAATGTTATCATTTAGAATTGGTGAGCCAAAATTTGCAATGGCACAATACGGCAAAATTAACAGAATAACAATCCCCTTGGGCTCAGAAGGAATTATTCTAGTTACAACAGAGTTAGATGCAGACATTGAAAGAATAGTTGAGGGAATAATTTATGCACGCTCAAAGTTTTTCCAAACTAAATAAATTATTTTCAAATTCTATTTGTGTCTAAGATTTTTCCAGCCTTTTTTCAACAAAGGGAGTTGCATTATACCAGGAATAATTAAAGTAATCAAAGCACCACTGATGAAACAGAAAATCTTCTCCAACAAATGCATATCCTGCATCAAGTTTTCCTTCAGTATTTGGGAAAATCAAGCATGATTGTTTTTCATTAAGAATCACTGCAGCCCCAATTTTTCTAGTCATCATTCTCTGAATATCACCACTGTCAATGAATTTTTTTAATTTTTTAACCACTTCTCCTCGAGTGCTAGAAACCATTGCTTTTTCATAAAATATTGATTTTATTTTTACTCCCTGGGATAATTTCTCATGTATTGGCTTTGTAAAGTCATCAAAGTATGGAACATCATACAAAATATTGTAAATATATTCCTCAGAATTTTCGTAAATATTTTTCCAGTACTCAAATACATCAACATAGCTTTGTAGTTTTTTGCATTCGTACAACTCTCCAAATCTTGATACAAATTTGTGTGGAATCGAATTAATTGGATGCTCCAGAAAATATTTTTTATTCTCAATTACAAATGCAAGATTTGGAATCAGACCTAGAACCATTTGCCCAAGCGTAGTCAGCTCAAAATTCCCACCTAGATTTTTCATGATAAATCCGGATTTTTCTAATCTATCCAAGTTCCTATGAACCTCAGGAGTAGTAGCATCCAGTTTCTTTGCAAGCTCTGATAGTCTGTATTCTTTTTGGCTTAATAGCTGAATTATCTTTAATCTTTGCTCACTTGAAACTTCAAGAAAGTATTTTGCATAATCTTCCAGATTATGATTCATGTTATGATGTTATTATGCTGATACTAATCTATTTTTGTAATTGTTGCACACCATACGCAGGATAATTTAGTAGATACAGTCATTTTCTTGTGATATCTTTGATATGATTTTAGTAGAGTTTACCACATCAACTATTCCCTACACAATAGTTCTGATATGTTTCCTCAAATGAAATCATGTGGTCACTTGGAAATTTGGAGACATTATCCAAGTTTAGATTTTTAATTTTTTTCTATTTTTGGCCTTGACATCATAGATATAGCCACAAATGAAGATACCCTATTGTTAGCTGGTCCGCTAAAAGATTATCAAATATTCTAACAGATGGTTATATGGAAATTTTGTGTAATTATAGCATGAAATACGTAGAAAGCATCTCGTGTAATAGTTGCGAGCAAAATTCAGCATGGCTGTTGTGGGATGATCGCTATAACGGGTATAGAGGATTTTGCCCAAAATGTGAAGGGAACTGGCCGGAATCATGATGACAAAAAACGGGCAAATAATTCAGAGTTATTTTGAGGAAATGTCTTTGAGCCTTCTTGAAGGATTCTCTGATTTATCCAACTGAGATCTCATATTTGCATAAAGTATATCCATTATAATTCTCATTCTCAAGTATGGTAGAGCTTGAACTTTTAACAGTGATTGGAAGTTTAGGTACTGCCGTTGCAACCATAGTCTTAGTAGTTCTCTTATGGAAGACAATCCAGCAGTTTGAAACAACTGCAAAGCTAAGTACGGTTCAGATGGAATTTAGATTCCGTCCATGGATTGGTCCGGTAAACAGCATCAAGCCAATGGGCGAGGCCAACGGGAAAAATCAGTTTGATGTGGCAATGAAAAACTATGGTGAATTACCGGCTACTGAACTTGTTGCATCATTTAAGATGGATACTAAAATGATGACCAAGGATTCCCTAAAGTCTGAAGACATTGAGACATTCAACTTGGGTCCAATGCTTCCAAACATGGAAAAGCATTACTGGTTTTTCATTGACTGTGACTTGATTGAAAAAGCCAAAGCCGGAGAAATTACAATTTTCATTGCACTATACTTTGAGTATCCAACCAACCAAGAAAAAAGCGGATATGGCATGATTAGCGAATACAATCCAAAGATGAATGGGTTTATGCACAAAGACATGTGGGTTGAGATGGGCAAA
>JACEMX010000039.1 GCA_013867335.1 Candidatus Nitrosomaritimum aestuariumsis | reverse complement strand
TTATGGGGTGAGGAGGCGTGTTTTCATCATGACAGTCACAGCTGCACAAATGTGTTTCATGATTATTAATACAATCTATGCATTCAAAATGTTTCCTAGTTTCACAAGCAGCACAAATCATATCTGATATTAATTGAAGTGATGATAGATTTGAATTTTTTGGATGTCAATATCTAACTTCGCTCCTGTCAAGTAATTTTTCAGTAAGATCGACATATCCCTGAGGATCTAAACTTTTAGCGAAATTCTTATCGACATTGATTAGGTATATGGAATGAAGTCTTGCATTTAGAATATCATCGTAAGAAATTGGCGGATTTTTGTAATAGCGATCACATAGGTCTTTGACTTTATTGACGTCCTCTTTTTTTCTAGACTTTGGAGGGATGAGAAAAATTTTGGGAATAGGAATTAATCCTGTAACTGGAGTGGCAAGGGAGAATTTTGCACAGTGTTTGCTATAGCGAGCAATTTTACTCATTATTCTTGCAGTAGAATAATCAATAGTATCCAAAGCATGGTCAGGAGGAGTAAATCCAGTTTCAATTTCTATTATAGTATCTCCATCACCTTTTTTTGCAAAAAGATCACATACCAAAATTTCTGAGACCTGTTTTTCTACATTGACTGCATAACCATTTGCAATCAGATTTGCAGCACAGATTAGCTCCAAAACAGAATGATTGATTTTGACTAGATTTTTTTTGTACATTTCAATTAGTTGATCACGTACAAAATTTAGCTTAGGCCAATCTTTTTTTTCCAAATTAGATGAAAGTTGCTCAGTTACTGTATTCACATCGCCTTGAAATTTTTCTACGTCCATTTGTTGGTAATTTGCGGGGTAGTTTAAGAACTAGATGGGAAAAATTTATCAAAAATATTTGAAGAAAAATTAGCTTTTCTTCATACCGGCTCTTAACAATCCAAATCAAGACAACATTTCGTGCTCAAAAATAAGGTATTCTTAGGATTATTCACAGTGTTACTTCTCATCCCTCTAGCCTCAAATTCAGAGGCAGTATTGTGGGATTTACAGATTCAGGCAAACGTAGAGAATTCACCAATATTTTCAGGTGACAGACCAATTGTATCAGGCACAGTTATTGATCATGCATCAAAGCCCGTGCCCAAAGCCACAATTAATGTAAAATCTGAATCAATCTCCATAATGACACATACTAGTCAATCAGGAGAATTTAGAGTAGAGCTAGGAAAATATGACAGACTTCCTGGAAATTACCTTGTAACCATTTCTGCATCAACCGACAAAGGTGATACAGGCATTAGCACCATACAATACCAGGTCAAAGGAGAACTATCACCCACAACGGCGACTTTTTCAAAACTATCAACTCCTGAGGCTAAGAAATATCTCGATGCCAGTCCAGAAGATTTTGATAAAAACCCAATAGGCTTTATGTTGTATAACTATTATCAAAAATTAAACAATGAATACCTTGAAGAGAAGAAAATTAGCGAAAAAATAGCTCAAGATGAGGAAAAACTGAAGAAACAATATGAAATTGAGCAAAAACTACGAGAAAAAGCAATAGAAGAGTATAATCCAGGATTTGGGATTTTTTCAGGACCACAATATGATAACTATGTTAACAGTCTAGATGAAAATGTAAGAGATGTTGTAGTAGAGCATTTGAATTTTACAAAGAATTTGTTTTATGAGGCCCAAATAGTAAGAGAGGACATTCTAAAGAACGGAGGAACAGCTGAAGAAGCTCAAAGTGCATACTTGGAAAAAATTAGCACGTCCAGAAACACAATTGAGAATTTAGGAAATAATTCAACAGAATCCAGTGATGATGTAGCAAAACAAAATATTATTCAAAACACTACAAAGTCAGAAACAGAATCTGAAGAAAATTTCAGCAATTCTCAGGTTAAGGAAAAAACATCAATACTGGTAAACGTTGATGGAAATACTATTGAGGTAGACTATAAAGAATCAATATTTTCCATAGAGATTAATGGTCAGATTTTGCAATTTGCTGTAGAAGACGGAAAAATTACCCAAATAGACGATTCTTAATTTATTGGAATGATTTTATCAATTCAATAATTTCTCCAAGTAGTACATCATCAGGATTAACAAAGAAGGTTCCTAGTGCTGCTATAGTTACAAGTGAAATTGCGCCTCCTATTCGTATCATAATATCTCGTTTGTTGTGTTTTTTTTGTTCTTTTGATAATCCCTCAAGGACTGTTTTTGCAATTTTTTGTGTAAGATCATCATCAATAATTGCACCATCTTTTTTGATGGGGTTCAAATTGATATCCTTAACAAAAGGAAAATTTTTTGCTTTACAGTCCTGACAGTCTATATTTTTTATTGTGAGTTTAAACAAAATACTAATGAAGAAAACAGAATAGATTGCCACTATGCTTAGAAATGAAATCAATTCTCCTTGAACAAAGAGATAACCATAAACTAAAACAAAAAATCCCAAAGGAGGCAGGATGAAAATAAAATTATGTTTTGCGCGGTGTGACTCGAAGCTTCTCTTTTTGAAATTTTTTAATTCCAAAGAGCCGCAATTTGAGCAGTGCTTTAAAGGACATACTTGTGTCAAGTCATTGTATTCTGTTTGACATAAAGGGCATTTCTGCATTTTTTCATATTACTTTGTCTCCTTTAAGAGACTTTTTAGGGGAACCGAATACCCAGATGAGGAAATTTCATTCATTCTTTTTCAAATAAATCTTAAAGATTCAGTTTTATTATATTAAAAAAATAGAATCAAAGTTGACAAAATCAATAATTTATCACAAATCATCTTGTATTACCTGCAAGAAAGCAATTTCAGAGATAGATAGAATGAAAATAGATATCGAGAGAAGAGATTTCTTCAAAGAACCATTTTCAGAATCAGAATTAAAAAAAATTATCAAATTGTCTGGAAAAAAGGCCGAAGAATTTTTACGAAAAAGGGATAAAATGTACAAGGAGTTAGACTTTGAAAATAGTCAACGGTCTGAAAATGAAATAGTTAAACTCATGGTAAAATACCCAGGACTGATAAAACGTCCAATAATCATCAAACAAAGTAAAACACTTGTTGGAAAAATTGATTCCAAGGATCTAAAATAAAATTATTTCTCCTTCTGGAAGATTCTAACTGCTTCCAAGTGTGAACAGTTTGCTTTCAAACCCTTGCCATGATGAAATTTGTAAAAATTTTTGAAACCAGGACATTCACAAGTATCAGAAGTAACGAAATAAGATTTTTCAGGATCAGATGAGGACTTTATTTGATAAAGATCATCATCTATTCTTTCTACACCCCCACTTTCGACAAGCTTCTTTGCTTTTCTAATGGTGTTGGCACTCATAAGGTAAAGATTCAGGCGTCATTTTTTATTCTTTATTTTTTTCATCACGTTTGACCATTCTGCTTTGTCATCTTTGCCTTGAGCCAATGCGTTTTCATATAAAAGATCAAAAGTCCAAGAAAGTATTTCGCCCCAAATGGCCTTTAATGATTCATCATCAGTCCACAATACACTGGTTTTTACGGCATTCATTGCCAAAATATAATTTGGATTTTTAGGAGGATTTTTAGACCATTTTTCAATTACTCTGTCACAAAAATCAAGTATGTC
>JACEMX010000032.1 GCA_013867335.1 Candidatus Nitrosomaritimum aestuariumsis | reverse complement strand
CGATTCCGGTCGGCCCCACGTTAGTTTTTTTAATTTTGTTTATTTCTCAGAACGTTAAGAGCAGAGCCGGCCTTAAACCACTCAATTTGAGCTGTGTTATACGAATGATTAAGTAAAATTTTCTCTTTGTTTCCATCTTTATGAGTAATCATGCATTCTACCTGTTTTTGTGGTGCTAGATTGTTTAATTGTAAAAGACTGATTTTATCATCTTCTTGAATTTTGTCATAATCATCAGGATTGCTAAATGTCAATGCCAAGATTCCTTGCTTTTTCAAATTAGTTTCATGAATTCTTGCGAGACTTTTTGTAATTACTGCAGCACAACCCAAATGTCTAGGAGTCATTGCCGCATGTTCTCTACTGCTTCCTTCACCGTAGTTGTTATCACCTACAATTACCCAACGCATTCCTTTCTCTTTGTATTGTCTGGCTATTTGTGAGAAAGATTCCATCTGGCCATTTAAGATGTTTTTTCCTTTTCCCACTTCGTCATTTGCAGAATTGACTGCACCTAACAGCATGTTATCACTTAGGTTATCTAGATGTCCTCGCAAAGAAAGCCATGCACCTGCAGGAGAAATGTGATCAGTTGTACATTTTCCTTTTGCTTTAACTAAAACAGGAACCTCCTCAAAGTCATTTCCATCCCATTTTGTAAATGGCTCTAAACGTTGAAGTCGCTTACTATTTGGATCAATTATTACCTCAAGATTATCAGAGTTTTCAGGAGGAGCTATGAAAATACCCTCAGGTCTCTTAAATCCTTCACTAGGAACTTCAGGTGCAGGTCCAGGAGGATCAAGTTTAAACTTTGTTCCATCAGCTGCTGTTAATTCATCTTTCATAGGATTAAATGATAATTTTCCTCCAAGGGCCAACGCGATTATCATTTCTGGACTGCCAATGAAGTTCAGTGTGCTACGATGACCGTCATTTCTGCCGGGGAAATTTCTGTTAAAGGTTGTAACAATTGTGTTTTTATCATCATTATCTAATTCAGGTCTACTCCATTGGCCAATACATGGGCCACATGCATTTGCAAGAACTGTTGCTCCTATGTCTTTTAGTGAATCCATTTGTCCATCTCGTTCAATTGTTCCTCTAATTTGTTCAGATCCTGGAGTTACTAGTAATGGGATTTTGGATTTGATTCCTTTTGCTTTTGCTTGCTCTGCCAGACTTGCAGCTCGAGACATATCTTCGTATGAAGAATTTGTGCAACTACCAATTAACGCAACAGAAATTGGATCTACATAGTCCTGCGATTTTACATCCTCAGACAAATCAGAAATTTTTCGTGCCAAGTCTGGAGTGTGGGGGCCAACAATATGTGGTTCTAATGTAGAAAGATTGATTTCGATTATTTTGTCGAAATATTTTTCTGGGTTTTGTTCAACTTCAGGATCTGCAACCAAGATTTCTTTATTTTGGTTTGCAAGTTCTGCAATCTTTTCACGATTTGTATATTTTAGATAAGTTTCCATTCGCTCATCATAAGGAAATATCGAACATGTCGCTCCAACTTCTGCACCCATGTTTGTAATAGTGGCCTTTCCTGTACAGCTAATGGATGATGTTCCTGGACCAAAGTATTCTACAATGGAGTTGGTTCCACCTGAAACAGTTAGTTCTTCGGCTACTTTTAGAATAATGTCTTTAGGAGCTGTCCATCCATTTAGTTCTCCAGTTAGTTTTACTCCTATTCGTTTGGGATAAAGTAATTCCCAAGGCATTCCAGCCATTGTTTCGGCAGCATCTAATCCTCCAACACCTACTGCAATCATACCCAAACCTCCAGCATTTGGTGTGTGAGAATCTGTTCCAATCATTAATCCTCCAGGAAATGCATAGTTTTCAAGTACTACCTGATGAATGATTCCTGCTCCTGGTTTCCAAAAACCACAACCATACTTTGCAGATGCAGATTGTAAAAATTTGAAAACTTCATCGTTTTCATCTAATGATACTTTCATGTCAACGTCACCTTCTACTTTAGCTCTGATGAGATGATCACAGTGAACAGTTGTTGGTAAAGATGTCTGAGCAAGTCCTGCTTGCATAAATTGAAGCATTACCATTTGTCCAGTTACATCTTGTAGAGCTACTCTGTCGGGTCTAAGAAAAACATAGTTTTTTCCACCGTCAGGATTTTTTTCTGGAATATCTTCAAAATGTCCTGCTAAAATTTTTTCAGTTAATGTTAAGGGTCTACCAACTACATTACGATATTTCTCAATATTTTCTTTTAATTTGTCATAAACATGTGATACTAATTCAGGTGTACTATCTATTTCCACACAAATATTCAAAATGTCCTGAATTTATTCTTAATTCAATTTTTACAAAAAATTATTCAAATAGGCACAATTTTTCCTTAACAATTATAAGCCAAAAGCAGTTCTATAATTGATTATTGGAGTTATTAAAATCAGAAGAGGGTGTTTGAATGGTCAATAAAGGTTTTCCAAAATTTGGTATGTCACAAGCAGGAGCATTCGTAGCTGCTCTAAAAAATTACAATTTACCTGATTTCATTTTAGAACTTGTTGCAAAAGAATGCAAATCAGATCTTCTTGAAAGAGGAAGAATTGATGATAGATTACAAAGTATGAATGACCAAGCATTAGAGTTGTTACACAAAGTCTTTGTAGATTGCGAAGAAGATGATGCAGGAAAATATGCACAGTACAGATTCTTTGCATACGTATCAAGCATGTATCATAAATGCGAAGTAATAGTAAATGAAACCATTCCAGGCGCTAGTGGAAAGAATCACAAAATCCCAGTGGCCGTAAAAAACAATGGAATGTACATTTCTGTGGCTTACAACAAAGCAACGGGAAATCCAGTTAGCAAAAAAGAAACCACTAGATTTTATGAAATGGTAGATGATATCAAAAAAGGTGATCATGGAACCATGCTTACTGATGCAATCTACGGTTCCTCAGTTGGTTTCAAGGGAGATGCCTTAGTAGAATTAGAAAACTTGAACAAAGGTAGAACAAAAGATCCTGAAAACAAACTTGATTTCAAAACTGCTAACTTTGAAAATAATATTTATTCAGTAACCAAATGTTAAAGAATTTTTAATATTCGTATTTTATTCTTGTACAAAATTTGAAGTGTCAATTGTTAGAAACATTGGTTTGTCGTCAGTTTTTTTAAAATCCATTCCATATTGTTCAAAAAATAAATTTGAAAACAAATGTTTTGTCCAAACATCGTGGACATCTTCTATGAATCTTTTATGATTTATTTGTCGTAGCATTTCATGCGCAATTTCATGAGATACAGTTGTACAATTTTTTTCTGCAAGAAATAATTGATCGGTAGGATCTTTTGGGGATTGCCACCAAATCATTCCAAAGTTTTCTGAATGATAGCCCTCACAGGTGCAATCTGTCCATATTGGTTTGAAATGAGTCAAGTAAAAATGATAAATTTCTTTTCCCCTTTGCTCGTGATCACGAATGAGAGTTGGAGTGTCTAATTTTTGTAAAATGCTTCTTGGTTTGGTGATTAGCTCATCACATTGAATTTCATAATCTTTTCCAAATTTTTCTTTGATCCATGTTTTGAAAAATTGACTCATTTGTTGTATGTATTGGTATTCTGGTTGTCGTTTTTCTCGATCTTCTTCTTTTACTACAAAAATAAAGTGTAAAATCATAATAAGAAAAAGGGGTGTTATGTTTGGCC
>JACEMX010000068.1 GCA_013867335.1 Candidatus Nitrosomaritimum aestuariumsis | reverse complement strand
TGTAAGAAAAACTGTGAAGAAAAAGACATCTGTCAAGAGAAAGCCAGCTAAGAGAACTGTAAGAAAAACTGTGAAGAAAAAGACATCTGTCAAGAGAAAGCCAGCTAAGAGAACTGTAAGAAAAACTGTGAAGAAAAAGACATCTGTCAAGAGAAAGCCAGCTAAGAGAACTGTAAGAAAAACTGTGAAGAGAGTTGCAAAAAAGACAAAATCTCGAAGAAAAGTCTCTAAAACATCACGAAGGACAACATCAAGATCAAAGACAACTAGGCGAAGAAAGTAGCCTCAAATTTCATTAGTTTAACGAATTTATGTCATAAATGGTATTCAAGTTTGTGAGTGAGCTAAATGCATTATTTTCAAAAGCATGTCATGAGATTTCTCAGAATCTTTTGTTAATTGATGAGCCAACAAAAGGACAGATTAAAGAAGAGATTCGGAAGACATGTGGCAAGTATTCGCTTGATAGAATGCCAAAGAGCCACGAGATACTATCAATGGTAAAAGGCGATGATTTTTCAAAACTAAGAAAAGTTTTACTCAAAAAACCAATAAAGACAGGATCAGGTGTCGCAGTAATTGCATTAATGCCCAAACCCTTTGCATGTCCTCATGGAAGATGCACGTATTGTCCCGGAGGAATTGAATTCAATTCACCAAATAGCTATACTGGAAAAGAGCCTTCAACATTAAATGCAATTGAAAATGAATATGATCCTAAATTACAAATCACAACAAAAATTGATAAGCTGATTGCATATGGGCATGACCCATCAAAAATGGAATTAGTCATAGTCGGAGGAACATTTCTTTTTATGCCAAGAGACTATCAGGAAAATTTTATCAAATCTTGTTATGATGCATTAAACGGAACAGATTCTAAAAATCTCCAGGAAGCCAAATCCAACAATGAGCACGCAAAAATAAGAAATGTTGGATTTACCATTGAGACAAAACCAGATTATTGTAAAAAAGAACACGTTGACTGGATGTTAAACTACGGAGTCACAAGAATTGAAATTGGAGTGCAGTCTTTGCAGGAGCGAGTATACAAAATAGTTAATCGAGGACACAGTTACAGTGATGTTACAGAATCATTTCAAATTTCAAAAGATGCAGGATACAAAATTGTTGCACATATGATGCCTGGACTTCCAACAGTTACTCCTGCTGAAGACATTTCTGATTTTAAGAAATTGTTTGATGATCCTCAACTCAGACCAGACATGCTGAAAATTTATCCTTCTCTAGTCCTTGAGAACACACCGATGTATGATGATTATAAGCAAGGTAAGTATTCGCCTTATTCTGATGAAGATTTGATTAACGTGTTAACTGAGATGAAAAAAAATGTGCCCAAATGGGTCAGAATTATGAGAGTTATGAGAGAAATTGGGCCTGACGAAATAATCGCAGGGCCAAAATCAGGCAATCTTCGTCAAATAGTGCATCAGAATCTGGCAAAACAAGGTATTTCTTGTAAATGCATACGTTGCAGAGAAGCAGGATTAACAAAGAAAAATTTCGAGGAGCAAACTTTGAAACTAAACAGAATCAACTATGAATCATCTGGTGGAGATGAGACATTTTTGTCTTATGAGGATTCCGATGAATCAATCTATGGATTTTTGCGATTAAGAAATCCAAGCATTCATGCACACAGAAAAGAAGTTGGAACTGACTCTTGCATTGTAAGAGAATTACACGTATATGGAAAATCACTTAGAGTAGGAGAGAAAGGTGAGAAAGAAATCCAACATTCAGGTCTTGGGAAAAATCTAATGAAAGAAGCTGAAAAAATATCCCGTGAAGAATTTGATGCTAAACGTCTTCTAGTAATTAGTGCAGTAGGGACTAGAGAATATTATCAGAAACTAGGGTATTCGTTATATGGGCCCTACATGAGCAAGTCATTAAACTAGTGAAATAAAATGTCAGAAACTGAAACTATTGGAAAAGGAACTTGGATAGACAAGCTAGCTCATGAATTATTAGAACGCGAAAAATCACTTGGAAGAAATGTAGATTTAATCAAGGTAGAAAGTGGACTTGGCGCATCAGGAGTTCCTCATATTGGGAGCCTAGGGGATGCTGTAAGGGCCTACGGAGTAAAGCTTGCACTTGAGAATTTTGGTTACAAATCAGAATTAATTGCATATTCTGATGACTTGGATGGACTACGAAAAATTCCAGAGGGTTTTCCTGATTCGCTTGAAGAGCATATTGCAAAACCAGTGTCGCTTATACCAGACCCATTTGGTTGTCACGAATCTTATGGAATGCATATGAGCAGTATTCTTTTGGATGGTCTGGATAAAGTAGGAATAAAGTACGAGTTTAGAAGAGCAATTGACACCTACAAGCAAGGATTGCTAAAGGACCAAATACACACAATTTTACAAAATAGCACCAAAATTGGCGATAAAATTTCAGAGCTGGTAGGACAAGAGAAATTCCAAAAATTCCTACCATACTTTCCCGTTTGCGCTAATTGTAGCAAATTATACACTGCAGAGTCAACAGAATATCTCCCAGATGAGAGAAAAGTAATCTACAACTGCCATGATGCTGAAATTGGCTCAAACATGGTCAAAGGTTGTGGGCATCATGGAGAGGCAGACATTTCAAAGGACCTGGGAAAGTTAGCTTGGAAAGTAGAGTTTGCTGCAAGATGGGCAGCATTTGATATTCGATTTGAAGCATATGGAAAGGACATTATGGATTCTGTTAAAGTAAATGATTGGGTATCTGATGAAATTCTCAATTATCCACACCCACATCACGTAAAGTACGAAATGTTTTTGGATAAAGGAGGAAAAAAGATTTCAAAATCATTAGGAAATGTAATTACTGCACAGAAATGGCTAGAGTTTGGAGACCCAAAATCAATTTTACTTTTGCTATACAAGAGAATTACAGGTGCAAGAGAACTCGGATTCGAGGACATTCCATCACTGATGGCAGAGTACAATGAATTAGAAGACATTTACTTTGGGAAAATAAAGTTGGATAACCAAGCAAAGATTACAAAATCAAAAGGGTTGTATGAATATGTCAATCTCTTAAGCCCTCCAAAAGAATCCAGCACTCATGTTAATTACAGGTTGTTAATCGAGTTATCTAAAATATTCAAAGAAGACAGATCACAAAGAGTAATGAAAAAGTTGCTCGATTATGGCGTAATTAAAGAATCACAGCCCGAAATTGAAAAGATAATTGAATTGGCAGGAAATTATGCAGATGAATTTGACCAGCAGGAAAAAACAGAGATTGAAATTGACGATTTGACCAAAAAAGCACTTTTAGAATTAACTGGCGCACTTGATGCAGAAGAAGAACCAGAAGACATACAAAATACAATTTATCAAATTGCAAAATCAAATGATGTTCAACCACGAGACTTTTTCAAGACTCTGTATCAGATTATTTTGGGAACCTCAAGAGGGCCTAAAATTGGACCATTCATATCAGATATTGGAAGAAAAAAGGTAGCAAAAACCATCTCAGAGTACACCTAGAGAAAAATGGCACATAGTCAACATAACAGATCACGAAACAGTGGAGGATTTGCACTGATTATTTTCGGGGCACTTTTGCTGTTTTTGGCACCTAACATTCATCCTGCAGACCCGACTCTAGGCACGATAGCGCTGATTGGAGGCATCATAATTGGTAGTATTGGATTTTACATCCGCTTTGTGCGAAA
>JACEMX010000065.1 GCA_013867335.1 Candidatus Nitrosomaritimum aestuariumsis | reverse complement strand
AAATGCTCAATTTTTAAAATTTCATTCAATGTTTATTCTAAAAACAGGAAGTATATCAAGAAATAGCAAACAAAACAATAGATTTAGGATAAAGCATTTATGTTAAACAAGTATCATTCCAATACTTGAATGAGGTAATCCAAAAAAATCTTCAATACAAGAAATACGTGATTGACTCCAATCTTGAATATTTTAAACCCCATTCGACTAAAATCGAAAAAACATTTGCAGAAGATGTTTCGTATAGCCTTAATCGCGACTCAAAATTCATCAGTCCTAAATATTTTTATGACAAAAAAGGATCTGAATTATTCGAACAAATCTGCAATCTCCCAGAATACTATCCAACAAGAACAGAAATTCAAATTTTAAAAAAAATCCAACCTGAATTAGAAGGATACTTGGATGAATCTTTTAGATTGGTAGAACTGGGCAGTGGCTCATCAGTGAAAACAAGACTGATTTTAGATGTTTTTGACAAAATTCAAGATAGAATTGAATATTTTCCCATTGACATATCAGAAATTCTAACTGAAAGTTCTGAATTATTGCAAAAGGACTATGACGATCTCCATATTACGGGAATTGTAGATACCTATGAGGGTGGTTTGGAATTCATCGAAAAATATGATGACAAAAAAAACCTCATAATTTTTCTGGGTTCTAGTTATGGCAACTTTAACCCAAATGACGGAAAAATTTTCCTAAAAAAAATAAACTCTGTAATGAAAAAAGATGATCTTTTTTTAATTGGATTAGATCTTGTGAAAAATAAAGAGACTCTTGAAAACGCCTATGATGATTCTCAAGGAATTACGGCAAAATTCAATCTTAATGTATTATCGAGGATTAACGATGAATTAGATGCGGATTTTGATTTAGATAATTTCCAACATGTGGCAAAATACAATGAAAAAGATCAAAGAATTGAAATGTACTTGAAATCTCTTGCAAATCAATCTATTATTATTTCAAAAGCAAACCTTTCACTAAAAATGACTCAGGGTGAATTGATTCATACCGAACATTCTCACAAGTATACTCTAGCTCAAATTGAAGAGGTGATGAACCAAACTGATTTTAAAATTAAAGAAATATGGCTGGATGAGACAGAAAACTATTCTCTTAGTTTGGTATCAAAAAAATAAACTATGCGTTTTCGGCACATCTAAAGCCAGAAAATAACCATCTTTCATCTAATCTGAAGAAGTTTCTGTAGCTTCCTCTAATGGACATTTTTGGTGTACCAAATGATCCTCCACGCAATACTTTTTGATTTGTAAACCACTTATCGTTATATTCATCAAAACCAGATTTGAAACCAGGATATCCTGTAAATTCTGACGATGTCCATTCCCATACATCTCCAATCATCTGGTGGCATCCATAATGACTTACGCCTGCGGGATAAGCCCCTACTTCTGTACATCCCCAAAGATGAGATTCCAACAAGTTTGAATTTTGCTGATTAGGCTGTTCGTCTCCCCAAGGGAAAATAGTTTTTTGTTGTTTTGATTCATTCCAGCATGCAGCTTTTTCCCATTCGGCTTCGGTAGGTAATCTTTTTCCTGACCATTTACAATAGGCTTCTGCCTCGTAGTAGCTAACGTGGCATACTGGTTCGTTTGGATTTATTTCTCTTAATCCTAAAAAGTCTCTTACCATCCATTTTCCTTCTATTTTTTCCCAATACATTGGAGATTCCCACTCATTTTTTTTGACTTTTTCCCAGCCGTCTGAAAGCCAATATTTGTAATTATTGTAACCTCCATCTTCCATGAATTCTAAATACTGACTATTTGTTATTGGAAAAGCATCTATTTTGTAATCGTTAAGAAAGACCTTGTGTTCTGGAAGCTCAATGTCATAACAATAAGTGTCTCCACTGTAACCCATTACATAAATTCCTCCTGTAATGCTAACTGATTTTTTTTCTACTGGTACAGATGTGGGTCTGTTATTTTTCTTTACGGGGATATATTGATCAGCTAAAAGATGTTGCAAATCATATATCATTAATTCTTGATGTTGACATTCATGGTGAAAACCCATTGTGATCAATCTGATATCTTCTTTAGCAAGAGTTTTGGATTTGATGAAATTCTCAACTCTTTGATTTACATTGTTAAAGTACTGGAAAACTTGGTCAACAGTAGGTCTTGAAATTACACCTCTTGCCCCTTTGTCATGGGGCACGCCGAATTGTTGATAGTATGAGTTGAGATATTCTGAAAATTCTTTTGAATAAAATTCATAATCTTTGTCTAATTTACTCATAATAGCCTCGTAAATCCAGCTTACGTGACCTACATGCCATTTTGGTGGACTCATATAAAATGCAGTTTGAACCACAAAATCATCTTTCTCTAGTGTCTTTACAATCTCTAAAGTTCGGTTTCTAGTTTCTTTGAATTGCTCTAAGAGTGGTTCTTTTTGCTCTTGTTCTGACAATGTAGCCATGATTTGTAGTCTAGTTTATTGTATTATTATATTTCTCCAAAATATCTGTCCGTAACTGTCCACAAGCAGCTGATATCTCAGTTCCTTTTTCTACTCTAACTGTGCAATTAATTCCTCCATTGTAAAGAATTCTTTCAAACTCTATTACATTTTTTCGTGCAGGTCTATTGAAATCCCCTGCTGTAGGATTAAGTGGAATGAGATTGATGTGTGATCCATTATCTTTCAGTAGTAGTGCAAGTTCTTCTGCAATTTCAGGCATATCGTTAACTCCCTCAATTAATGCATATTCGAAAGTCACGCGTCGACCTGTCGTCAAAAAATAATTTTTTCCACTTTTAATCAATTCTTTTACAGAATCTGGTCCTGCTGTAGGTACTAACCTTTGTCTTAGTTTGTCATTTGGTGCATGAAGAGAAATAGCTAAACCAATTTGCATTTTTTCATCCGCAAGTTTCTCAATTGCAGAAACAATTCCAATTGTTGAAACTGTTATGTGTCTTTGACCTATTCCAAATCCTCTTGGATGTGTTAATAATTGAATTGCTCTTATTGTTTCAGAGTAATTGGCAAGTGGTTCACCCATTCCCATAAAAACAATATTTGTAACATGCTGACCTTTTTCTAAAAGAATTTTTGCAAAATGAATAACTTGCCCAACAATTTCTTCTGCTTTCATATTTCTTTCAAAACCCATTTGTCCTGTAGCACAAAATACACATCCCATAGCACAACCAACTTGTGTTGAAACGCATATGGTAGAACGTGGATGGCCAAACATTTTTTTTGATTTGTATTGCATTAGTACTGATTCAACGGGAGTCTCATCATTCAGATTAAGAAGTAACTTGGTGGTCTCTCCATCTTCACTTTCAACTCTATGTGCCTCTTTTGTAGAACCAATGGTGAATCCCTTTTCTGTAAGCTTCTCTCTAAATTCTAGAGGGAGTTGCTTTATCTCAGAAAGATCTTTTGGAAATTTGTAGTATAAAGCATAAAGAATTTGATCTGCTCTGAAACGTGGTTGGCCTAATTCTAATACCAAATCTTCCATTTCTTCTGGAAGCATACGATAAAGATCTGTCATAGTAAATTCATCTTATATATAGAAAAATACGATATTTTTGGATATTGTTTCTAGTACCCTCTTGCAAATATGGGGATTGACGTACTCTTTTCATTACAATAAACACAATTTCTATTTTCGTCTTCACTATCAAATGGAATGACTCTAATGTCTGCACCTGTCTCTTCTTTGATTTTTTCTTCACATTCTTGATTTCCACACCAGGGTGCATTGAAAAATCCTCCTTTTGCAATT
>JACEMX010000024.1 GCA_013867335.1 Candidatus Nitrosomaritimum aestuariumsis | reverse complement strand
TTGGAGGGGATGTTCAAATGTCCTTCATGTCAAAATGTGTTGAATTTGAAGAAAAATGATAAGGCCAAAAAGGCTTTTGCAAAAAAAATTGATGAAATAAAAAAAGACATGCAGCAAGTATTCTAGATTGTAAATGATCACTCTAAAAATTTACAATTTGCATTGAACCCATATTCGTGGAAAATCATTTCAGAGATTCGGATTTTAGGTTAGTAAAATAAATAGGAGTAACTATTGGAAAAGATCCTTGAATCAAATTACCACTATCAATCCAGCAACGGGTACAGAAATTTCAAAGTTTACTCCAATGGACAAGGATCAAGTTTTTCAATTAGTTGGTAAAGCAAGGCGTGCTTTTCCAGAATGGAAAAAAGATTATGAAAAACGTAGAAGTTATGTTTACAATTTAGTTGAATATTTAAAAAAAAATAAAGTGGAATTGGGTAAAATTGCCACTTCTGAGATGGGAAAGGCACTCAAAGAATCAATTGGCGAAGTGGAAAAATGTGCCTGGGCTTTAGAATTTTATGCAGATCATGGAGATAGTTTTCTTACAGATGAAGTATTAAACACAGATGCTCGAAAAAGTTTCTTAACATTTGAGCCTCTTGGAGTAATCGGCTCAATAATGCCATGGAATTTTCCTTATTGGCAAGCTCTGAGATTTGCAGCTCCCTGTTTGATGGCAGGAAATGTGATAGTTATGAAGCCATCTAGAATTACTATGCAATCAGGTATTGAAATTGAAAAGGCATTTACAGAATCTGGGATACCAGACGGAGTTTTTCAAACGCTTGTAGGGAGTGTAGAATCTGCTAATCATCTAATTGATTCAGATGTTAATGCAGTTACTTTTACTGGAAGTACTAATGCCGGTGCAAAGGTAGGTGAAAGATCTGCTATGAATTTGAAAAAATGTGTTTTAGAATTAGGTGGAAGTGATCCATTTATTGTACTAGATGATGCTATAATCGAAAAAGCTGCAGAGGGTGCAGTTAAAGGAAGATTTATCAATTGTGGACAGAGTTGTGTCGCTTCAAAAAGATTCTTTGTTGGGAAAAATATTGCAAAAGACTTCATAGAGTTGTTTGTTAAAAAAGCCTCACAACTTAAAGTTGGAGATCCTATGTCAATGGAGACGGATGTAGGTCCAGTTTCAAGCAAAGAGGGATTAGATACCATTTCAGGTATTGTGGAAGATGCCAAAGAAAAAGGGGCTGAGATTCTTTTAGGAGGATCAGAAATTGAAGGGGATGGCGCCTTCTATCAACCCACAATTCTAACTAATGTTAAACCAAACATGAGAATCGCCCAAGAAGAAACTTTTGGACCTGTTGCCCCAATTACGGTGGTTGAAAATGAAAGTGAGGCTATAAAAATGGCAAATGATACTGAATTTGGCTTGGGTGCAAGTATCTGGACCAAGGATTTAGCAAAAGCAGATAAAATGTCAAGAAGAATAGAGTCAGGCATTGTCAGTGTAAATAATGTAGTTCTTTCTGATCCTCGTATTCCATTTGGTGGAATCAAGCACAGTGGGTTTGGAAGAGAATTATCAAGATATGGGATGCTAGAATTTGTAAATATTAAATCAGTTAGATTTTATGATAATCTCACTCATCATCATTACGTAGAATAGGAATAACAACGTCTAATTTTCTTGTTTTGAAACATCTTCTGCTAGCTTTTCAACTAGACTTTCATATTGCTCCCTTGTTTTTCCAACTTCTTTGAGTTTTAATTCTTCTATATCATTTAGTTCTTTATCGACTTTTTCTGATACATATTGAAGTCTAGCTTCTGCCATCATAAACAATCTATTGTTTTCTTTCCATAGATGTTCAGTTATGTGTTCAACATATTGTTGCATGTGATTAACTAAATCTGTACTATTTCCTGATTCCATGTATTCTTTGGCAGATTCTTCCATGTATTTTGCAATTTCGCGCGAACGTTCATGATCCATTAACATCATTGCAATTGGTCCCATATTCCGTGGCATTCCTGCTTGTTCCAATGCCGGAAACAATGAATTTTCTTCCTTGCTATGATGACAAACATCAGTAAAGTTTTTTGAAAAATCAATTACTGGAGACAAAATAAACTCAGGAATTTTTTTACCATCATTAAGTAATTGGATTGTAGTCTCCATAGATTTAATCACTTTTTCAATTAAATCATGATCTCGTCTTAAGGAATTAGTAGACATAAATTTTCTTAAGTATGCCTTTATCTATATCTTATTCCAAAAACAATTGAAATATAATAAAAGAGTTAACGAATTTTTCGTTAACCGTTTCTCTCTATCTGTTAGAAAGATCGTTTGACTTTACAAATGCCCATATTTTTTTAGTCATTTCACTTGGGGCAATTGGTTTTTTACCAAAGACTTGCTCAACTGTTTCTTTTCTACCTGCAAAGTTTATTGCATATCCACCAAATGCTGGTTTTTTGGTTTTAGTGGAAGTTTTTGTTTTTTTGGTCGAGCTGCTTGTGGTTTTCTTTTTTGTTGTAGTTTTCTTTTTTGCTGCCAATTTCTCGTACTTTTGTTCTAAATTAACTATAATAACTTACAGTTTTATGTAATGCAAAACTACATCATTTTGAATCCGTCGTACAGATTTTAGCCTCAGTTTGGTAGATTTTAAAATGGTATCAAATCCTTTACCTTGAACTAGACTGATGGAATCTGTTCCTCCCAGAATGTAAGGAGTGATAGTAATAAACAATTCATCAACCAAATTATTTTTAATAAATTCCCAATTTATTGAACCACCTCCTTCAAGTAAAACTGTTTTAATTTTTCTTCTACCAAGATTTTGAAGTAGTGATTTGACATTCACTTGGTTTTCTCCAAGTACCATTACATCTATAGGAAATTTCTCTAATTTTTCAAGATTTTTTTTTGTAATTTTTTTACAAACAGCAATGATGGTTTTTATTTCACTACTTGTTTGCAAAATTTTTGAGTTACTTGATATTGTACCTGAAGAATCTAAAATTATTCTAGTGGGGTTTTTGCCTTTAGAATATCTAACAGTAAGTAATGGATCATCTTTTTTGACAGTATTTTTTCCAATTAAAATTGCATCTACTTTAGATCGTAATTTGTGGAGTCTGATAAGATCTTTTTTGGAAGAAAGTTTTGAATCCCCAGTTGTTGTTGCTAGTTTACCATCTATTGAAATTGCTGCACTTAAAATTATTTTTGGCCTATAATTTACCATGAACAATTTTCCCCCCAATCATTACAGCTTTAATATTGGATTCTGAAGCTCGTTGAACAATTGATGCATAAACATTATGCATTGGTTCCAAATCAATAGAATGCTTATCAATGAAAATCCCGTCTGCAAGTTTTCCAGTTTCAATTACTCCTATGTCTTTTTTTAAAATCCTTCCTCCATTAACAGTACTCATTTTCAATATTTCTTTTGGATTCACTCTTGTTTTTTTGAGTCCCATTGTTACCTTCCATAAATAATCCATTTCTCTGAACATGTCTGGAGAGTTTATCATCACATTATCTGTACCTATTGCTATAGTGCATCCACATTTTTTCATTAAATTTATGTCAGGAATACCTTCTGCTAGTGCAGCATTGGCCCTTGGGCATATTACTATTCCTCGAGTTTTTTTTGCTGCTGCATAGAGATCTCCTTTTGAAGCATAAGTCATATGAACCAAAAAGTGAGGTTTGAGGCTTAGTGATCTCATAGTCTCGGATTTTCCAGTTAGTTTCTTTGATGTTTCCAAACTTTGTTTTGTTTCAGATGAATGAATTGCTCTGATTTTTGAAGATTTTGAATAAAATCTAAGAAATGA
>JACEMX010000004.1 GCA_013867335.1 Candidatus Nitrosomaritimum aestuariumsis | reverse complement strand
GAAAAGAGTTTGACAGGCAGTTAGGTCAGGTAAATTTTGCTATGGCATCACGTGAGCGAGCCCTTGCCATGAGTTTTCTTATAGGTGAGGACATATTGTATGTGGTATCAGAACCTGATGCAGATTACGGACTACTACCAAAGAAAATTCTAAAATTAATTCACGACTAAAATTTGATTATTTCTTTTTAAAAAAAAGTAGTTCAACTTGAACAACTTGGTTGAATTTTAAGATTATCTGTAATATCGTATGACAGACATGATCTTAAGTTCCGATCTATGTACTAAAAAAACATGACAATGGAAGAAGCATTGATAGAAAACCTGGTCTTGGGAAATGATCACAAAGAATCTATGAAAAAGATCAATGAAAACTTGATTCAATACGGTCTTACCCCAAATCAATCAAAGGTGTATCTTTATCTTACAAAAACAGGTGAAAAAACAGCTTCTGCAATCTCAAAAAATCTTACCATACCAAGAACAGAATCATATCATCTATTAAATTCCCTTGAACAAAAAGGAATCATATTTTCAATATTTGGCAAACCTACAAAATTCAACGCTGTTCCAATTGATGATGCACTAACCATCATAATTGATAATGAAAAAAAGAGAGTACTAGACCTTGAACTAAAGAAAGAAAAAATTCTAACCTTATGGGAGACTGTTCCTAAACATGTTGATGAATCAGAAAATCCAGACGGAAACAAATTCCAAATCCTTCAAGGAAGAAACTCCATTCTTGTAAAAATTGAGAGAATGGCAAAGACTGCCGAAAAAGAAGTGATGGTTTTGGGTTCAGAAACGAATTTCATCAAGTTCTATCACACAGAATTTGTAAATCTTCTCAAAAAGACAAAGGCAGAACTCCAAGTCCTTACTACCTACTCTAAAAAAGGACAATTTGCCCTAGATGGTCTACCTCTTAACAATATTAAGAAATTAGACGAATCCAACAGACACAACTTTTCATTTATCATCAAAGATGAAAACGAAGTTGTATTTTTCATAAACAGTGGAAGCTCAGAACTCATGGCTATCTGGACTGATTCTAAATCCTTTGTCTCTACTCTAAAGTCTCTATTCAAACTAATCTGGAGAAAATCTGCATTTGTTCTAGAAAAAGAAAACAAATTCTCACAAAACATGAATGAAGACTATGAGCACAGACTTCGAGAAATTGAACAAGAGAAAGTAATACTAGATTACTTACAACAGAATTTAATGGTAAAAAAAGAAGGTAAGGAAGAGTGAAAATGTTTACAAAATCAAAAACAGAACCAGCAAAACCCCTTGAAGTCTTGATTATTGATGACAACGAGCAGATAACAAAAATGATTTCATCCTTTTTGGATATGAGCAATCATGAATGCACTGTAGTCAATGATGGCAAAGAAGGATTGGAACTCATTAAAACAAATCAGTTTGATTCAATCATACTTGATCTTGCAATGCCAGAGTTTGACGGATATGAAATCCTCAATACACTATCCAAAGAAGACCCAGATCAGCTATCCAAAGTAATCATCCTTACTGCTTCAAGCATACCAATTGAGACTGTAAAAAAATTCAAAGAGCTTGGAATTTCTTCATGTCTGCAAAAACCTGTTGATATTGATCAATTACTTTCCAAAATCACAAGTGTTGCTGAATAATTTTTGAATTTCAATGATCAAAATCAAGCAGGCTCTTTTTCTAATTTTTGGAATTACTAGCTTTATCATATTTTACATTGGTATTCTAAACTATATCACAACAGAAGACAAAAACATCGGCATGGTGATTTTGGTCTTTTCTGCAATTGTTTCTTCGGGAACATTTTTTGCCACATTTTACATCTCAAACAACCTTACAAAGCCCATCGAATTGCTTGCACGCCGAATGAGTGAATTCTCAAAATACAACTCCATAAGGAAAAATGGCCTTGATGACAAAGGAATTCAGGAGCTATATTCTCTTAACAAAAACTTCAAGGAAATGACACGTAAAGTGGGTGACGCACTAGAAAAAGAAAAACAGCTTAATCAGGAATTAAAGGAAATTGATAGCAAAAAAACAGAGTTTATGTCAATGATATCGCATGAACTCAAGACTCCTCTTATGCCTATCAAGGGGTATGTTCAACTACTTCAAAAACAGGAGATGATGGGTCAACTAAATGAAAAACAACTGGATGCAATCAATGAGATCTCTATTTCTGCTAAAAAATTAGAGAAATTAATCCAGGATGTTCTAATGGCACAAAAAATTGACTTGGGTAAACTATCTGTTGAAAAAGACATTATTGAATCAAAAATTTTAGTAGAGAATGCTTACAAGGCATTTGTTCCCGCCTGTGAGGAAAATGGTGTAAAGTTGATGATGTCTGTTACAGCAAGTGATAAGGTGTACTCTGATTCAGATAGGATTGCAGAAGTCTTTTCAAATTTGATATGTAATGCATTGGCATTTTTACCAGAAAAAGATGCTACTCTTGAGATAGGTACAAAGGACAATTCAAATTTTGTAACATTCTACGTAAAAGATAATGGGGTTGGAATGTCTGATGATCAACAACAAAATATCTTCAAAAAATTCTACCAAGTAGATACATCTTCTAAAAGAAAAAAAGAAGGAAGTGGATTGGGACTTGCAATATGTGAAGGAATTGTAAAAGCACTTGGAGGAAAAATGTGGGTTCAAAGTAAGCTGGGAAAAGGAACAACATTTTATTTTGATTTGCCAAAAGCCAAAATTCCGATACAACAGTTTCGTTCTGTAAAGGCAAAAAACTCTAGAAATTAATACAAAATAATCTAAACTAAACTCAGCAATTATGTTGTATCTGATAATATATCTATAAATAGAAACTATCAGTGAAAAATTCGTGCCAGTAGATCCTGTGTGTGGAATTGAGCTTGATGAAAGTCTTGCAGTTGCACACGAATATGAAGGAAAGAAAATTTTCTTTTGCTGCAACGGATGCAGAAGGATTTTCCTAAAAAAACCACGAAAGTGGAAAAAAAATATCTAGATTGGAAATGCGCCACACATTCGGCAGAATTTCGAGTTTTCAGTGTTGAAATGACAATAGGGACATGAGTTGATTTCCTCATCTACTGTTTGATGAATTCCATGTAATTTGCGAAAAATATCAAAATAATACATTGATTCCTTTGTTCTGATTGTGATTCCATGACTTTGCTGAATTGTTTTTCTTTTTTCATCAAATTTACTATCTGAAATCATATTCTCAAACAAGTCTCCAAGCTTGTTTGTTCCAGCACCATCCTGCATCGGGGATTTTTCTCTCCACAAAATTTTCTCGGGGATTTTCCCCTCAAAGGTTTTTCGCAAAATCCATTTTCCATACTTTTTGCCATCTCTAGTATCTACCTTCAAATTTCCTGGTATGCTCAAGGCAAAATCAACAACATCTTCATCTAAAAATGGGGATTCCACTTTGAGCCCAAGATATTTTCCTATTTTTTGGGTAGGAAAATGCATAATCGAGTAAATTCTTTGTATTTCTCCTTCAAGTTCTTGCTTTGATTTGTCTAGTAGGAAATTATACCCTGCAAACAATTCATCTGCCCCATCTCCAGTAATAATTCCGTCTGATTGGTTATCTTTTGCCCATTTTATTGCAAGATACATCACAATATTGTTTCTGATTTCAATATCGTTGAAATTTTTGAGGATCTTAATCGTCTCTTCAACTGCCTCGAGAATTTGTTCTGTTTCTACATTGTAAATTGTTAATGGCAAATCAAATTCTTGGGATGCCATTTGACAATACACCAAGTCATTTGCCTCAAAGTCCTTTGCAATTATGGATATTGCTTTTGGCTTTTGTTTTTGCAAGTAATATGCCAAAATTGTACTATCCAGACCTCCAGAAAGTGAGATTGTCTCTGATGAGCATTTGTCACATGCGTTTTTGAGTTTTCCAAATAATTTTTCTGAAATGCTATCCAACAAAAAAATCCTAGTTTTGAAACTATATGAGGTTAGCCACAGACATTAGTGTCTTTATGGTAATTTTTCTCAAACATTGGAAACTTTAAATCCAGCAGACAATACTTTTGGATTTATGCTACTACCAGCAGAGATTGAATCA
>JACEMX010000088.1 GCA_013867335.1 Candidatus Nitrosomaritimum aestuariumsis | reverse complement strand
ATCAAAATCACCAATAATTCCTATTTCAGCTCAATCTGGATTAAACATTGATGCATTAATTGGATCAATAGAGTCAAACATCAAAACTCCAGATAGAGATGAATCAAAGGATACAGTCATGCATGTACTGAGATCATTTGATGTAAACAAACCTGGCACTAAACTAAAAAACATCAAGGGTGGAGTAATAGGAGGCAGTCTTACACAGGGAATTTTTAACGTTGGTGATGAAATAGAAATTAAACCAGGTATAATGGATGAGAAAAAGAAAACATATGAGCCACTACATACTGAAATCACTTCTCTAGGTACAGGTGCAGGAATTGTAGATTCTGTAAAACCCGGGGGATTAGTAGCCATAGGCACAAAATTAGATCCCGCAATGACTCGAAGTGACTCGTTTATCGGTTCTGTAATTGGCAAACCTGGAACTCTTCCAGAGAATTCAACCTCCATTAAGCTAGAAGTGAATCTCTTTGACTCTGCCGTTGGAATAGGAGAAGATGTCAAAGTTCTTCCTATACAAAAAGACGAACTTTTACGATTAAACATTGGAACAGCCCCTATACTAGGAAAGGTATCAAAAATTAAATCCAAAACTGCTGAAATTGAACTCCGAAGACCTGCATGTATATTTGAAAATGGAAATGTGGCTATTAGTAGAAGAATTGCTGATAGATGGAGATTAATTGGAGCCGGCGTAGTTGGTTGAAGTAATTTGCGATACTAATTTTTTAATTCATTTAGCCACAAAAAGAATCAAAAATATTGATTCTATAGACACGGAAATAGGTTCTATTTCTTATGTTGTTCCCGAAGTTGTAAAGAACGAATTAATTGATCTCAAAGATGACGTTCAGAAAAAGCAAGACATACTAACTACCATTGATTTTATAAAAAATTTCAAAATTATTCCAATTCATGGAAAATATGCTGATAAAGAATTGATAAACCATGTAAAAAAAAATAGAGGTATAATTGGGACAATGGACAAAGAATTAAAAAATAAAATTAAGCAAAATGGTGGATCCGTAATTTCTTTTAGGAATGACAAGATGATATTAGAGTCTTAGTAAAATTTAACTGGAACAAATCAAATTACAAAAATACAAATGAAAATTGAAAGTAGTGCATTTCAAAATGGTAGTGAAATTCCACGGAAATACGGTTATAAAAAAGATAACATAAACCCCCCAATTTCAATCAAAGAAATACCTGATGAGACCAAATCACTAGCTCTTATCATGGATGATCCTGATGCAATGGGAGCAGTAGGAAAAATTTGGGTCCATTGGATTGTTTGGAACATAGATCCAAGTAATTTGGAAATAAAAGAAAATTCAATTCCTTTAGAATCACTTCAAGGAAAAACAGATTTTGGAGAAATTTCCTATGGAGGTCCTGCACCACCAGATAAGGAGCACACTTACATCTTCAAATTATACGCGCTAGATGAAATGCTGAATATCAATGAAGGCTCAACAAAATCCGAATTAGAGGAAGCAATGAAAGGTCATGTATTATCTGAGGCTAAATTAGAAGGCAAATACGCTCCATAATTTAAAAAAATATTTTATTGATTATAGCGTTCGGCTAGTCTGTATTTCATATACTTATCATCAGGAGAAAATTTGGCCGGATGAGCAGAAATGGTATCTTCCTTGCATTTAGGACATTTATCTTTGAGAGTATAATGAAAACATTTTGTACATTTTCGTAATTGAAATCTCATACTAATTCTCTCGAGTTTTTTTAGATTCTTCTCGTGTAAATTTGAATTGTCCTTTCTTTTTTTCAATACTCTGCTGAACTTCAAGAATTATTGGCTTCAATTTTTTTTCAGCAGACTTGAAATCTTCTGCAGTTACAGACAATCGATATTTTGGAGCTCCTAAATAGATAATATCCATAGAAGAATCTTTTTTCAAAATATCTAGAAGAGATTTTTTAATAATCTCTATTCCATCTGGTTTGTTATTTGTTATTTCCATAACTCCTCTTATTTCAACAGATGGTAGTTTGATTTTAGAACAAATTTCTTCAATTACACTAGCTGTTTTTTTAGCGAGTTTTAGATTTTTTACAGAACTTATACCATTTCTTCCAATTTCAATAAAGGCATCGTATACTGAATCAAAATTTGAATAAATATCATCTTCTAATTTTTCAATTTCTTTATCTGATAGTTTTGCCTTATCTTGAACATTTTTCAATAATGTTTTTCCTTTTTCAAATTTTTTCACTTCTTTTAGTTTGTGCTTTTTTTGATCTTTTGATACCTGCTTTAGCGAAAGATCAATGTCGCCCCTACTTGTATTCACTTTTTTTACAAGCAGGACCTTTTTTTCATTTTCTTTAACAAATCTGCTAATTGACCTGATCCACCCTGGAGCAATTTCTGAAATATGCAAAAATCCTTGGATTCCATCATATTCATCTAAGGTTACATACGCCCCATGATCCATTACTTTTGTGACAGTTGCAAGAACAATTTCTCCTTGTTCTGGCATCTCTTGAATTTCTGTGGACATTTCTTCTAAGACTAAATCGTGCGTAATTTAATGTTGCTAGTTAGAAATCAATTCCTTTTTTTGCCTTTTGGCCTTTTTGAAATGGATGTTTAATCTCCTTCATCTCAGTAACCAAATCAGCAATCTCAATTAATTCATCTTTTGCATAATTTCCGGTCAAAACAATATCTAATTCAGGTGGTTTAGACTTGATTAATTTTAGGACATCATCAAGCTCTATCAAGCCTAAATTTACAGCATAATTTATCTCATCTAGAATTATAATATCATAATTTCCAGATTGAATCTTTTTTGAGCATATTTTTATTGCCTCCTTGGCAATCTTCTCATGTTCTTCTTTAGGATCTTTATCATCTATTATCCCTACAAATCCTTTTCCAATGGCTATCATTTCAAAATCTGGTTCTAATTTTTTTGATGAAATCATTTCACCATAATGCCATGAGCCTTTAATGAACTGAATCATGCATATTTTTTTTTCATAACCTACTGCCCTCAAAGCGATACCTAAAGCAGCAGTTGTCTTTCCTTTACCTTTTCCAGTATAAATGATAGTTAGCCCTTGCTCAGTCATATACTGAGGTCTTTATTTCTGAGAGTAAAAACATTGAGATCATTTATTGGATCATTTAAATAAAAAATCAATTGTACACATTCGAATTGAAAATTCCAAGATTAGTTTTGGCAGGTGCAACAAGTGGAGTTGGAAAAACCTCAATAACTTGTGCAATCATTTACTCCTTACAAAAAAATGGATTTTCAGTTCAACCATTCAAAGTTGGTCCAGATTATATTGATCCCAGTTATCTGAGTGCAATTTCAAAAAAAGATGTTTTTAATTTAGATGTCTGGTTAATGGGGAAAAATCACTTGCTAGAAAGTTTTGTTACAAATTCAAAATCAGACATTTCAATCATTGAAGGGGTTATGGGATATTACGATGGGTTTAAAGGAGATACTAATTATGCCAGCACTCATCATGTATCGCAAATCACCAAATCTCCTGTCATTTTAATTCTTGATGCTAGTAAAACTGCAAGATCAATAGCTGCCACCGCACTAGGATTTTTAAAATTTCATGCCAATTCACGCATTAAAGGTATAATTTTAAATAAAATTGGTAGTAAAAAACATGAAATTCTATGTAGAGAAGCGCTCAAAAATACAAAATTACCTATACTTGGAGTAATTCCTAGAAATCCGGAAGTTGATTTGCAGTCAAGGCATCTAGGATTAATCCCTACCATCGAAGATTCTGCTTTATTACAAAAAATAAAAAGCACATCAAGAATCATAGCTGATTCTTTAGATGTTAAAAAAATAATAGAAATAACACAAACATCGTCAGAATTAAAATCTCCAGTAAGAAAATCCTACAAGAAACCAAAAATAACTATTGGAGTTGCTTTGGATAGTTCCTTTAATTTCTATTACCGTGATAATTTAGAGGCATTAAAGAGAGAAGGATCAAAAATTATTTTCTTCAGTCCTATCAATGATAAAAAATTACCAGATTGTGATGGACTTTACATCGGTGGTGGATTTCCTGAAATTCTTGGCAATGCACTTGAAAAAAATCATTCTATGAGAAAAAAAATCAAGCAATTTTCAGAGAGTAATTATCCGATTTATGCAGAGTGTGGAGGATTGATGTATCTTACAAGATCCATAGATTATGGCAAAAAATCAAACAAAATGGTTGGAATTTTTGACGCAGAAACAAAAATGAGTAAAAAAATGAAACTAAATTACACAAAAGGAAAAATGGTAAATTCTAACATCCTGTCAAATAAAAAACATATTTTTCAAGGTCATGAATTTCATTACTCTGAATTAGAATCTGTTTCTTCTGATTCAAAATTTTCTTATGCACTTAAAATTGGAGAAGGAATCAAAAATCATCTTGATGGCATGATGGAATACAACACTTTGGCCTCATACGGACATCTCTACATTGATGGCTCTGACTATGCGAAAAATTTTGTAAAAAACTGCGTTCAAATATCAAGAAGGTAAATCTGCTCTTAGAAGTTTATAGAGTGCATTAATTATTGCCGATGCCGAAGAACTCCCTCCCTTTCTACCAATATTGGTAATAAATGGGGCATCAGTAAGTTTGGAAAGTTCTTCTTTTGATTCTGGAGCACAAATAAACCCAACAGGAATACCTATGATTAGTGCAGGTTTAACCAATCCCTCCTTTACCATGCTAATAACCTCTACAAGGGCAGTTGGCGCATTTCCTATTGCTACAATTCCCCCGTCAATTTCAGAAGAAGCATATCTCATGGAAACCTGCGATCTTGTTTTTCCTTGTTTTTTGGCTAATTCCATAATTTCAGGAGAAGAAATATTACAGATTACATTATTGCCAAAATCCTTTGGATTTTGTTTGTTTAGTCCTCCCAAAACACCATTAACATCAACAACTATACTACATCCATTTTTTAGAGCCTTAATCCCACTTTCAATTGCCTCTTTTGAAAATATTATTTTATTTTTATCGGCAAAATCAAAATCAGCAGTTGAATGAATTATTCTTCTTACAATAGGCCATTCTTTTTCATTATAATTATGATCTCCAATTTCATTTTCAATCATTTCCATACTTGCATCTTCGATAGATTGACCCTTCTCAGTTTGCATTTTCTACCTCTTTTGCCCGCTCTACAATCAAATCAACCATCTTTTCATCTGTTCCTAAATGTTTAGTAATACATACTTTTTTCAAACCTGATTCTTCAAGTGCAGGTTTTAGATCATTATTGATATCTGTTTTCACATGAGCTCCCTCATGTAAAAAATAAAAAACAATCACAAGAATATCAGGTCTATTTCTTTCACAATTTTTTATTCCCTCAAAAATATCAGGTTGTTCTATCTCAAGAAAACATCTACTCACGTTTCTATATTTTTCTTTTAATTCATCTACAACATAATTTAAGGAGATTTGTGCATTTGGATCCTTGCTTCCATGTCCAATTACTAAGACATCTACATTCTTTGCTGAAGTTGAAACATCATTATCTTTCAAAGATGCAGAAATCCTATTATCAACTAGGTCAACCAAAGTTTTATGCATGCTCATTGGTTTTGTTACAACAAATTTTACATTGGTATCCTTTTGAAATTTCATTACATCCGAAACTGCCAATTTGACTTTTTTCCCCGGATAAAGAAAGTATGGAACTATGGTAAGGGATTCGATATCTTGTTTTAATGCCCTTTCAATTCCATCCTCAATAAATGGAGGCTCTACCTCAAGAAAACAATAATCTGTAAAATCATACTCACCCTTTTCCATAACTCTCTTGCAAATCTCCTCTAGCTCTTCTGAGGCCTCTCTTTCCCGACTTCCTCTATCAATTAGTAATAATCCGCGCTTCAATCCATAATCCTCGCTATAGCTATTGTCAAATTAGGAGGGAATTTCTGTTTTTCCACAATTAATTTCCCTCCTGAAACCTTGATCGCGGCTGCTTCAGAAACACTGGAAGTTCCTTCGAAGGATTTTACTGTCTCTGAAGGATTTGGGGCTGTAATTTCTGCCAATTCTTCTCTATCTACATATTCAACTGGAATTCCCATTTCTTTTCCTACTTCTATTAATCCTTCAACATCCTTTGGTTTTTTTATCGAAGCAAGCTTTGCAATGGAATTTTGGCTCAGTTGAAATTTTTGTAAACAATCAGTTATGCCATTTTTGATAGTCTGCCTTGAGGTGTCCCAATGCAATCCAATTCCTATGACCAAAGAAGGTGGACGATAAACTACTGAATTCGCTAATAATTCATTTTCAATCATCTTATCTGAAATTATCAAATATCCTTTAGAATCAGAATTTTTCAATTCTTCAATGTCAGTGTAAATTTTCACATTAGATGGTATCTCTTTATTCCAATTCGTGTTGCCTGCTTCTTGATAAACCCCAATCTTTTCTTCATTTACCATATGAGCACTAATTTTTGTAACAGTAGAATCATCTTCAATTTTCCATCCCAGTTCTCTACCCAAAAGATCTACGGCAATGGTTTTGTTTACATCTGCAGCCGTAGTAATCACCGGCATAGAATTTAATTTCTTAGCAATAGTTTGCGCTAATTCATTTGCTCCCCCTAAATGACCTGATAAAACACTAATAACAAAATTTGCTTTGTCATCGACAACTAATACTGCCGGATCAGTTTTCTTATCCTTCAAGTATGGTGCAATTAATCGTATTACAGCTCCTAAAGAAAATAAGCAAATTAACGCTGAACTATTTTGAAATAATTCAATTATTTTATTTGAAGTTGATTCTGAATACCAATGAAATTTCTCATTATTGCTAAATTTTGAAGGAGCATAAACATCCCAATCAGGAAAAATTTCTTTTAATTTACTTCCAATCTCTAAACCATTTTTAGTAATTGCTAAAATTGAAACCTTTTCCACACTCAGAGACTTCTAAAATTAATAAAATACCTTACTCTTATGATTTTTTTGCTAAAATATTCCCATCAAAATCAAACAGAATTACTTCTAAGGATACCTTTTCTTCTGAATGCTTTATCATGTGCTTATGTGTCTCCTTACAAATTTGCTCAAAAAATCCATCAATATTACTTTCTTTTATTATCTCTGACACATGTCTTGCGGTATTGGCACTCATGATTTTTTGAATTACTTGTTGATCTGCTCCACAATTTTGGGCCAATTCCGACAAGAATTTCATATTAACTTTAGATCCCTTTACATGAGTTTGCTTTACACCTGCAGCCATTTTTGCTAATTTTCCAATAAAGCCGACAATGTATGCTTTTTTGATATTTTTTTTTGAACATTGCTGCATCGTATATCCAGAAAAATCCCCCATTTGGACAAAACAATGATCAGGTAAATCTATAATTTTTCTTGCAAAATCCTCACTTCTACCACCAGTAGTCAAAACAACTGTTTCATTTCCCATGGCAACTGCAACATCCAAATTTTGTCTAATTGAGGCTGCATACGAAGCAGTAGAAAATGGTATAACAATACCACTAGTACCTAAAATTGAAATTCCGTTCATTATCCCAATTCGTGGATTGTCTGTTTTTGGACCTAGTTCTCTTCCCTTTGGTACTGAAATCACAACTTTTAGACCATTTTTCTGAAGCAATTTTCTTGCAACATATCCTAAATTCTCATTGATCATTTTTTTGGGGATTGGATTAATTGCAGGTTTGTTAATTTCTAGACCAAGACCAGGTTTAGTTACAATTCCAACACCTTCACCTCCATCAATTTCGATTTGATTTTTTTTATCTGTAAACGACAAATCAACTATGATTTCAGCCCCATGGGTGACATCCGGATCATCGCCACCATCTTTGATTACTGAACAATGAGCAGTTTCTTTTTCAAAATTACACAAGTGAATAGGAATTTTGATAAATTTACCTTTGGGAAGCTTAACCTCTACAACATCAACTACTTTTTGTTCTATTATGGATTGAGCAGCAGCAATTGCTGCAGCAGTAGCAGAGGTTCCAGTAGTGAATCCTGTCTTTAATTTTTTTTTATCTACCTTTTCCACGATAATCATGCCTATTTTGATGTATTAACTCTTGTTCGATTTTCTTAGAATATATTTAAAATTAAAATTACAATGTACTGAGTATGTCAAAAAATATTCAAGTAGTTGTGACAGGAGCAAGCGGATTTGTTGCCAAAAATGTAAGAAAACATCTCTCACTAAATGAATTCAATCTAATCTCTATATCTCGAAAAAATTTTCAAAAATTGAAAAAAGAAACTAAAATTGTTTCCTCCGATTACAAGGAAAAGGATATTCTTCCAAAAATAAAAAATTCCTATGCCTTAATCCATTTAGTTGGAATAGGAAAACAATCTATAAAAAATGATTATAATTCCATAAATCTTGGATTTACTAAAAAAATTATTGATTTATGTAAGAAAGCTCACATAAAAAAAATCATTTTCACTAGTGGACTTGGAGTATCTAAAACTACTTCTCTTGGGTATTTTATTTCAAAATACCGCGCAGAACAACAAATAATTGAATCTGGCTTGAACTATACAATCTTTCGACCATCTTATATCGTAGGCAAAGATGACTTACTAACAAAATATCTAAAAAATCAAATCAAGACCAAAGAAATCAAAATTCCCGGTAGCGGTAATTACTCAATTCAACCAATTTACATTAATGATGTTTCAAAAGTAATTGCAAAGTCTTTACTTGATAATAGATTTGAAAAAAAAACATTAGATCTAGTAGGTTCTGAATCACTCACTTTCCAAGAATACGTAAAACTTTTTTCAATGAATAAAATTAAAATCAAAAAACTAAATTTAGAAACTTGTTACAATGATGCGATAAACAATCCTCAAAGTAAAATTTCTGTAGATGATCTTAATCTTTTGATTGGTGATTTTAAAGGAAATCATAAAAAGTTAAGTAAAATTTCAAAAATTCCTTTTGAATCTATCCGAGAATTATTAAAGTCAGGAAGATTGCTTCAATGAATCTACTTTATCCGTTTTTTCCCAATTAAATTCTGGTTCATTTCTTCCAAAATGTCCATAAGCGGCTGTTTTTTTGTAAATTGGTCTCTTCAAATCCAAAGTAGATATTATTCCAGAAGGCTTCATATCAAAATTCTCTCTAACCAATTCTTCTATTTTTTCCTCTGGAATTTTATTTGTTCCAAAAGTGTTTACATACAGTGAAACAGGCTCAGCAACTCCTATTGCATAGGCAAGCTGAACTTCACATCTCTCGGCTAATTCTGCTGCTACAATATTTTTTGCAATATATCTACACATGTAACATGCTGATCTGTCAACCTTAGATGGATCTTTTCCTGAAAAAGCCCCACCACCATGTCTTCCAAATCCACCATAAGTATCAACGATTATCTTTCTACCTGTTAGACCTGCATCTCCGTGTGGACCTCCAATTACGAATTTCCCAGTAGGGTTTACATGAATTACAATATCGTCATTCCAAAGATCGCCTAGAACTGGTTTGATTACTTTATCTATCATTTCTTTAGTTATTTCTTCTTGAGAAATTTCTGGAGCATGTTGTGTTGAAACTACAATAGTCTCAATTTTGGTGGGTTTGTTGTTTTCATATCTTACAGAAACCTGTGTTTTTCCATCAGGTCTGACCCATGATAAAGTATTATCTTTTCTGACTTTTGCTAATTGTTGAGCAAGTTTTTGAGAAAGTAAAATTGGCATCGGCATTAATTCATCGGTTTCATTGGTTGCAAATCCAAACATTAATCCCTGATCTCCAGCTCCTTGCTCTTTCTCAGCAGTTGCTGTGACTCCTTGACTGATATCAGGACTTTGTGCATGAAGTCTAAGGTTTACTTCACAGGATTCAGTATCAAACATCAAATCTTTATTATTATATCCAATCTCTCTGATAGTTTTTCTTACTAATTGTTCTTGGGCCGATTTTTCAAAATTTGCCTTTGAGGTAACCTCGCCCACAACGGCTACAAAATCAGTAGTAACAAGTGTCTCAACAGCAACTCTTGAGTCTGGATCCTGTCTGAGATATTCATCTAAAAATGCATCTGAAATTTGGTCGCATATTTTATCAGGATGTCCTTCTGTTACTGACTCTGATGTAAACAGAAAATTATTAGTCATAGGAACCACTAGATCTTAGAGTTCATTTTCAATTTTGATGAAGAGTACATTATTACCTCTGACTATAACTCTACCATAATTTGCAATTACTTTTTCATCATGGAGTTCTTCTGCATCAGTCATAATCAAATTCATATACGAATCTACATTATCCATTTTTCCTTTATACTCTACTTCATTTTTCAGTCTTACAGTAACTTTCTTTTTTGTGCTTTTTTGAAGCATTGTTAATGGTCTTTTTGCGCTATTTTGTGACACTAATTATTCACTTAATTTGGCATCGTTGTTTTCTTGAATAAAAGCCTTGCCTCTTTGCGAATTTACGAAATTCCTTAAATTTTTTCCTTGTTTTTGTAAAATTAAATAAATGATTTCTACTGGTTTAAAAAAATTAGACGAAATTCTGAAAGGGGGAATTCCAGCTTGTGCGATCACAGATATTTACGGAGCAAATGGGACAGGAAAAACGCAATTACTTTTACAAATATGCATTAATTCAATAAAAAACAAGGGGAATGTTCTTTTTTTAGATACTACAGGAGGATTCAGACCAGAAAGAATTCTTGAAATACAAAAACATCAAAACTTGGATCTTAACATATTAGATAAAATTACAATCTCTAGAATCAGAAATACCTCTGAACAAATTAATTCAACTAAGAATGTGGACCTTGAAAAATTTTCTCTGATTGTAATAGATAACATCACGGATTTATTTTCTTACGAATACAAAACAGAAGAATCTATTTTTGAAAAAAATTCCTTGTTTATGAGACACTTGCATGATTTATCTCTAATTGCAATTACCAACAAAATCCCAATAGTAATTACAAATATGATTAGAAATATGGGTGATAAAGAAGTAGAAAATATGAGAAAAGCAATAGACCTGTACACTCATATCAAAATTAAACTCTCTAAAAACTCCTCAAAATATTATGGAGAAGTAAATTGGCTTTTAAATCATAAATCATTTACTTATGTTATAAGCAGTTCGGGATTATCTGATAATGAAGATTTTTAATGATCCCTTTAATATCTAAAACATGGCAGGAATTTTTGATGCTATTCCAGCAATAACTGTGACTTTATTTGTTCTTGGATTAGTGGGAGTAATGTTTTACGAAAAATTACAATCAAAGTCCATTGAAGAATCCAACTCTTGACTTGAATCTTAACTCTTTATTTAGTAATTTTGGATTTACTAATCTTACAGAGATACAAAAAAAAGCATCACCTGTAATTTTACAAAAAAAAGATTGTTTGGTTATAGCTCCCACAGGTTCTGGAAAGACTGAGTGCTCAGTCATTCCTATTTTCTCAATTGTAAAAAATTCAAAAAAATCCGGAAAAATTAAGGTACTTTACATAACTCCACTGAGAGCTCTAAACCGAGATGTATTTAGAAGAATCACAAAATACGCACATAACAGTAATCTTTCCATTGAGATAAGACATGGGGATACTACCCAGACTGCTAGAAAAAAAATAACAGAAAACCCCCCTGATATTCTAATCACCACTCCTGAGACTTTGGTAATTTTACTTACTCAAATTAAAATGCTGAATGCTTTATCTGATCTTGAATGGATTGTGGTTGATGAAGTACATGAATTGCTAGGCAGTGAACGAGGATCCCAACTATCATTAAGTATTGAAAGACTTCAATTAAACTCTAAATTTCCTTTAACCAAAATTGGATTATCTGCAACGGTAGGAAATTTTGAAGAGGCAGGAAAATTCGTAGTAGGTACTAAAAGAAAATGTGAGATAATCAGGGACTCATCCGTAAGGGAATATGATGTAGAGGTAAAATATGTAGAAGGTACAATTTCAGATGTTGCCGAAAAAATTATTGAATATGTTACAGATTTGAATCTGGATTCGCCAATTTTGCTGTTTACCAATACAAGAGGAGAAGCTGAATTCATGGCATCAATTTTAAAAGAAAAATCTTCTATTAACATTGAACTTCATCATGGTTCCTTATCAAAAGAAGTTAGAGAAGATACAGAAAATTCTCTAAGAGAAGGCAAAAAAGGGATTGTAGTTTGTACGTCCTCTCTAGAATTGGGTTTAGATATAGGCTCTGTTGAATTAGTTATTCATTATGGTTCTCCTCGACAAGTTTCAAAATTAGTACAAAGAATTGGAAGAAGCAGACACAATAGGAACGCCTCAGCTAAAGGACTGATTATAACAAATACTGCTGACGATGAATTTGAAACCAGGGCAATTCTTGAGAGAATTAAAGAGGGTTCTATAGAACCCCAAAAAATACATGAAGGTTCTCTTGATGTTCTAGCACATCATCTTGTTGGGTTGACAATGCAACTTGGAGAAATTTCCGTTGATAGCGCGTTTAAGACATTAACTCAGGCATATCCGTTTAGAAATTTAACATTAGAAGATCTGATAAATGTTTTAGATTTACTTGATTCTAACTATCTAGTATTTTTTGATAGAACAAAAATGAGTTTTAGGAAAAAAGGTGGAGCTTTCAAATATTATTTTGAAAATCTTTCTACAATTCCTGACATTCTTAAATTCAAGGTTTTTGATAGCGTAGGAAAAAAAATCATTGGATCTCTTGATCAGAGATTTGTGGGTGATTTTGGAGATTCTGGAAATATTTTTGTTCTAAAAGGCTCACAATGGAGGATTCTTAATGTAGATGAGAAGTCATTTACGGTTAATGTTGAGCCGTTTAGAGGCGGAGGAATAACTGTTCCTTATTGGGAAGGAGAAAGTATTCCTATAGATTATAGAACTGCAAAAAAAGTGGGACACTTTAGAACTAAGGTAAAAAATGGATCCCTCAAATTAGTAAATCATACTATTGAAAAATTGAATTTTGATGATATTCCCAATGAAAATATTTTGTTAATTGAATCATCAAGATCTCAAGGATCTATAGTAATACACTCGTGTTTTGGAACAAAAATAAATTCTACACTTGCCACTCTTCTATCTTCAATGCTATCATCAGTTTTGGGATTTTTAGTTGACTCACGTTCTGATGGATATAGAATTGTGTTATCCTCCAGATCTAGAATATCGGAAAAACTTTTCCTTGAAGTGCTGAAAGATGATTATGATCTCCAGTCAATGGTTTCAGCTTCTCTAAAAGGAACGCATAATGTAAACTGGAGAACTTGGTGTGTTGCTAAAAAATTTGGAGTTGTAAGAAGAGGAGCAATATATGAAAAAAAATCTGCCCGATTTTTATATGAAAGATATTCAAAAACAGCACTTGTTAAAGAGGCTTTAAGAGAATTATTCCATGACAAATATGATCTACCAAATACTGATAAAATTTTAAAAAAAATTCGGGAAAATTTTATTCCAGTAAAATGGATAGAAGTTGATCAATTTTCTAAACTGGCTGAACCAATTCTAGATCATACCACAAAATACTACTCATCACCAGTTAATCTCGACAAGGGCATTCTTGATCTAGTAAAAGCTAGACTATCTAAAACTAAACATCGATTAATTTGTGCAAGATGCGGAAATTGGGAACGTGTAATGGAAACCAATGAAGTGAAGTCTTTGATATGTCCATATTGTAAATCAAGGCAAATCACTGCAACTTTTTACTCTGATTATGATCTCCCAAAAATAATTCGAAAAAAACATGAAGGAAAAAAACTATCTGCAGATGAAAAGAAGAAGTTCAATCGAGCCTGGAAAGTAGCTTCTTTGATTGAAAATTTTGGAAAATTAGCAGTTGTTGTTCTTTCTGGTTATGGTGTTGGTGCAGATACTGCAGCCCGTATTTTACGAAATATGGTTGATGAGGAAATAATTTTCAAACAGATCTATGAAGCTGAAAGGCAATATGTCGTGACTAGAGGATTCTGGGACTCTTAATTTTTCTTGGTTATTTTAGAAAATGCAGTCAAAAACAAATCGATTCTTCCTTCTAAACCAGATCTAGCATTTAGTCCAGTTATTGAAATGATCTCTCCTATTTCACAAGTTTCAATTAATCGAGCTTGATTTCTCCATCCTTTAACCCAAATTTGACCAGTATCGTCTTCAACAAACATCTCAGATAATGCTATGGATTCACCAGTCTTTGTTTGAACCTCTCTTCTTTCTGGCACTTTCAAAACTATGGCTTCTATACAATAAGTCCCATCAACTTTTACATCATTAATTTTTGTTCTAATTTTGGATAAAGAAAGAATTTTTTCGTCATCATCAAGTTTTCTAACAAAAGAATTATCATCTAATGTAATAGAATTACCATAAGCTTTTGATGGCATCAATTCTATAACATCTCCTTCGCTGAAAACATTTGTAGAATTTGAGAAATCACTTATGTTAAATAATTTTTTATCTTTGTCAACACCTAATATCATTTTGTTTCCATTTTCATTAGTGGATATTGAGAGAATTCGTGCAATGATGGGTTCTGCCTCTTTCCCTCCTTCAATTTCAATTAGTGTTGATTCATTACCATGAATTTCAATTCCTTGATTTCCAGATCTAACTTTTACTCCTAGCAATCTTACTTTGGCATCTTGAGAAATCATGTTTGGAATAACAGATTCATCTTGTCCCCACAAAACAACTCTCATAGAATTTCCATCTTTTCCTTTTAGTCTCATTCTAAGGGCCTTTCCAGGTTGTCCTCGAGAATTTGTAAATTCCATGCCTGATATCATTCCATCAATCATACCTGATACTACAAGATCTTTTTGACCTTCTTGTAACTCACTAACATCTTTTGTTATGTTGTCTATATTTGGGATATCGCTATCATTTTGTACGGTTTGCAAATTAGCCCCAGTTCCAATGTTAATTGTAGGCTCTCCATTAAGATCAGATTTTACATATGCTTTGATAATTTTTATCAAATCCCCTGGCTTGATATTTTCAATCCCAGGCAAATTTGCTTTTTCATCCCAAAGTTTTACACTAGCTGTAGAATTATTATCATATACCGTCATACTTCTAAGAAAGAAAGAAGATCCATCTTTTCTAGAAAATTGTTTGGCTGGTGACATATTTAGAACTCTAGTTTCAAGAGAAATTTCTTTTGCACCTGCATAAAGATCCTTTAAACCCATCTCAGTTTTTAGAGGCTCTGATAAAGAAATTCCAAAATCAGAAGCAATTAAGAAAACAGCTCCTTGATCAGTTAAATAACCAGCACCTATCTTTTCTTTTTTCTGCTTTATCATTTCTTCAATATCAGATCTAGTCAATTCAGGTTTTTGTTCAAGCAGTTTATTTAGAAGAGTTTCAAATTCCGACAATTCATTGATTGTAAACAGGGTCTATTAATAAAAATTTCATTAACTAAATTAGTAAGAAGATCGAAATTGGGTCATGTCTTGTATTATTATTAATAAATTAACTAAGAATTATGGGTCTGTCAAAGCAGTAGACGACATTACAATGTCTGTTAGAAGTGGACAAGTGTTTGGTTTTTTAGGACCAAATGGTGCTGGCAAATCTACAACAATTAAACTTCTTACTACTTTAATTCAACCCTCAGGAGGATCCTTGAATATTTTAGGGATAGATGCTGTAAAGAATCCCTTAAGAGTACGACATAGAATCGGAGTTGTTTTACAACAGCCAAGTTATGAACCCACACTGACAGTTGAAAAATCTCTTGAAAAATACGGAATGATGTGGAATGTTGCCAAAAACGAGCGTAAAATCAGGATGGAAAAATTGCTTGAGGATTTTGACCTGGTTGAAATTCGTAAAAAAAGAAATGAGGATTTATCCATTGGACAACGAAGAAGAGTCCAGGTTGCCCGAGAATTCATGCATGATATGGATCTATTGTTTTTAGATGAACCCACTGTTGGATTAGATCCCAGTGCCAGAAGAAAACTTCTTGATTATTTAAGAAATAAAGTAAAATCCGGATTAACAATATTCTTTACTACTCACATTTTAACTGAGGCTGAGTATCTTTGTGATGAAATAGCAATTATTGACAAAGGAAAAATTCTTGCCATTGATACTCCGGATGCATTAAAAAATAGATTTGGTAAAGACAAAACAATAAAAATTCACTTACTAAAAAATCATCAAGAAGTTACAAAACTTCTTTCAAATATCTCAGATTGTACAATTGATTTTCATACTGGAACAAATATCACAATACAATCAGAACAATCGGAAATTGTTTTAATGAAAATTTTAAAAATACTGAATGATAACGAAATTGAAATAGATGATCTTTCAGCAGTTCCCACAAATCTTGAAGAAATTTTCTTAAAAATGGTAGAGGAAAATGTATCCAATCATTAGACTCGTAAATAGAAATTTAACAATTTCTATTAATCCGGCATTTCTGTTATGGCAGATAATTTTCCCCATAATCTACATATTCATCGCAGGATTTGCCTACACTTCATTAATTAGAGAAGTACCATTTGGAGCTAAAGAATTAGCATATCCTGCATTTTTAGCCTCTGGTATGATTGGGTTTAACATTATGAATAGTACTCTAGTCTCTGGTATCATAATTTGGAATGATAGAAAATATGGAATGTTTGAACAAATTATGTCTGGACCGTTCACAAGAGCAAATTATATTTTGAGTAACATTTGTACAATAGGGATAATTGGTTTGGTAAGTGCATCACTTATTGCACTTATTGGCTATCCAGTTTTTTTTGATTCTGTTGAATTTTCTTTATTGACCATACCACTGATAGTGTTTGCAGCAATCACAGGCTCTGTTTTGTTTGGATCATTGGCATCAATTATTGCAACTAAATTGAGATCCAGTGAGGGATTCAATGTAATTCTTAACACTGCCTTTCTTTTCTTTGCTTTTGTAAGTACAGCTTTTTATCCTGCTCAAGGAGCACCAGAACCTCTTAGCACAGCATTTTATCTAAACCCACTAACCTACCTGGTTGACATTATACGAGCTGGTATTTTTGGCAATGTTTCTGAATTTGTTTTAATAGAGATGGGAATTCTTGCTATAATCGCCTCAGTCCTTTTTGTAATTGCCACAAAACTTCTTACAAAATTAGATTTTTAGCAAATTGAAAACAGTAGCCCGGCCCAGACTCGAACTGGGGTCAAGGGCTCCAAAGGCCCCTATGCTTGACCGCTACACTACCGGGCTTCTGATAAAGAAATTTGATGTTCAATTTACTTTAAAGTGTTATTCCGAGGCTTTTCTTTTTGCAAATACAATAAGTTTTTCTTAGCGCACTTCATAGTTTCATCATAATGGCAGGAACAAAGATTGTAGTTTATGGACTAAGTACTGAGGGATATGCAATTGCCTGCCAAATGGCAATGAAAGGTGCAGATGTTTACATAATTGATGAATCAAATCCTTCTGCCATTTCCCTAAAAGCTGAAATTGCAAAAATCTATCCAAATGTTACTTCCTTGAAGGAAGATGAACCATTACTAGCCATGGAACCAATTGATGTAGCAATCTCCAAAGCTCAATACCTATTCTTTACTCCAAGAATTAGAAAAACTGGACAAGATATCAAAACAGAAATTCACTCAAAATTTAAAGACGCAACTAATTCGCTAAAGAAAAACAGTTCCGTAGTCTATACCCTTCCTACAGGATTTGGTGGAAACAATGAAAATATTTCATTATTAGAGCATGTAACTGGATTAGAAATAGGAAAACAGATTTCTTATTTTTACTATCCATTAGAAGACCAAAGTCAACAACCAAAAACAATAGGCTCGTTTAACGGGAAGGAAGATACAAAACTTTCAGAACTTCTATCTACAGGAAAAAAAGAGAAGAAATTTGTTGCAATTTCCTCCTCAGAACATTTTCATGCAATCAATGTTCTATCTAGATTTTCTAGTCTTTGTAGTATACTAGAGGTTTGTAAGTATGCTCAAGATGATATTACAAAAAATGATCTTTCTTCAGATGACTTTCAAGAAATTTTTCTTGATGATATGGTTACAGGATTATATGATCTTAAGTCTTTAGGATCTTCCTTTGAAGGAGCAAACACTTTGATGTATCTCATCAATGGAAGTGTCAAAGGAATTGATGGATACATAAAACGACTCATTGATGAAATTCGTACTACGTTAAAGAAAAATGATCTTAAAGCTAGTAGAACTAAGATTGCAATATCTTGGACACTTGATCAACATTCTATGCGAGGAGATAAAATAGAAATGTTGCAAAATCTAACTTCACGATTACGTGACTATATTGGGGATGTTGAAGCTTATGAAGATCCTCATTTAGATTTATTCCATAGTGACAAAACAACAATAGTTGTTGCTTGCTCCAAATCTGATTTTGAAAATATAGAAAAAAACAAAAAAGATTCTAGTCTAATTATTGTAAAAGCTAATCCTCTATGCGAAACCATTCAATAAGAGTATAAATTAGCTTAACAATCACTGTGGTTGAAATGTCTAATGAAGGGGATTCAGAAATTCCTATCACTGTAATATCTGAAAGTAGTTCAACTAATAGTGAAAAAGAGAGCAGTGATGAGGTAGATTCCTTAGAAATTTTAAAAAGTTCACTTGAAGAAGAAAAACAGAAATCTCAAGATTTAGAAAATAAATTAAAACATGTTATGGCTGATTTTCAGAATTTAAGCAAGAAAACTCAATCTGAGATTGAAACTGGCGTAAATAACAAAATTTCTCAACTTATGCTAGAATTTCTTAAAATTTATGATGATTTTATTCGTGCGAAAGAAGTTCTATCAGTAAATGAAGAAAATTCAAAAGGATTAGATTCAATCTTAAAAAATATGGATTCATTACTTTTAGCAAATAATGTTTTACCCATTGATGCTATAGGAGAAATTTTCGATCCCAATCTACATGAAGCCATCTCAATTATAGATGACCCTAAACTTGATGATAATACAATTGTCAAAGAAATCAGGAAGGGATATATTTCTCATAATAGGGTTATTAGACCATCATTAGTAGAGATTTCAAAGAAACAAGGAGAAAATAAAAATGACTAAAGTGATAGGAATTGATTTAGGAACAAGTAATTCGGCGGCTGCCGTAGTTATGGGTGGTAAACCCACAATTATTCCTGCAGCAGAAGGTGCTACTGTAGGCGGTAAAGCATTTCCCTCCGTAGTGGCCTTCTCAAAACAGGGAGATCTTTTGGTTGGTGAGCCGGCTCGAAGACAAGCTGTAACTAATCCCGATAACACCATTGTTGCTGCAAAAAGGAAAATGGGAAGCGATCATGTTTTTAAAATATTAGACAAAGAATACAAGCCTCAACAAATTTCTTCATTTATACTTCAGAAAATCAAAAAAGATGCTGAAGCATTTGTTGGCGAACCTGTCGAAAAGGCAGTCATTACTGTTCCAGCATATTTTGATGATAACCAGAGACAAGCTACAAAAGATGCAGGTACTATTGCTGGATTGGATGTTGTTAGAATAATTAATGAACCCACGGCAGCATCTTTAGCTTTTGGTTTAGATAAAGCCAAAGAAGATATGAAAATTCTTGTCTTTGATTTTGGTGGAGGAACTTTAGATGTTACAATAATGGAAATGGGTGGAGGTGTATTTGAAGTAATGAGTACTTCTGGAGATACTCAATTGGGCGGAACTGACATGGACAAAGTCATTATTGATTATGTAATGGATGAATTCAAGAAGAAAGAAGGATTAGACCTTTCTCAAGACAATACTGCAATGACAAGGGTTAGAGAAGCTGCAGAAAAAGCCAAAATTGAGCTTTCTACGGTGATGGAAACTGACATTAATCTTCCTTTTATTGCACAGGATCCTTCATCAGGTGCAAAAAATCTTGAACTAAGAATTACACGCGCAAAATTAGATGAATTAATTGGACCAATAATTGAAAAATGTAAGCCTTCTATTGAAAAGGCTCTTGAAGATGCTAAATTATCAAAATCTGATATTAACAAAATTGTGATGGTTGGAGGACCTACAAGAATACCCTTAGTAAAAAAATTCGTTAGTGAAGTAGTTGGAAAAGAAGTTGAATCCGGGGTTGATCCTATGGAAGCAGTTGCTATGGGAGCAGCTATTCAAGCTGGTATAATTGCAGGAGATGTAACAAGTGATATTGTATTATTAGATGTCACCCCATTAACATTGGGAATTGAGACTATGGGGGGAGTTAGAGAACCTCTCATAGAGAGAAATACAACAATCCCAACTTCAAAAGGTAAGGTATTCACTACTGCTGCAGATAATCAAACTGCAGTAACCATTCATGTAGTTCAAGGAGAAAGACCAATGGCAAATGACAATGTTTCTCTAGGAAGCTTTAACCTAACAGATTTACCCCCTGCCCCAAGAGGCGTTCCACAAATTGAAGTAAAATTTGATATCGATGCAAACGGAATTATCAATGTAACAGCAAAAGATCTTGGAACTCAAAAGGAAGCAACAATTACCATAGAATCATCCACAAAATTATCTAAAGATGAAATAGAAAAACTCAAAGAAGATGCAGAAAAATTCTCTGACGAAGATAAAAAGAAAAAAGAGAAAATTGATCTTAAAAACGAGGCTGAAAGTTTCATTTACACAACAGAAAAATTAGTTAATCACGATCTTAAAGATAAAATTTCACAAGAACAAGGAATCAAAGTCACTGATGCCGTCAAAGAAGTCAAAGAGGTTTTAGATAAAGACGTAGAAGAACTCAAACCCAAACTTGAGGCATTAAAATCAACTGTAAATGAAATCACTACTGAACTTTACAAAAATGCTACGCCACCTCCAGGCGCAGATCAAGGTGGAGCAGGACAACAAGATCAAACTAATGATGGACACCAGGAACAAACTACAGATGAGCAAAAATCTGAATCCTCATCAACTGAAGAAACAAAAAATAATTGATTTTGAAAAATCGATCGTTTATACAACAATAATAAATAAAGAATAATTCATGGCTGCAAAACGAGATTACTATGAAGTTTTAGGAGTTTCTAAAGATACACCTATCAACGAAATCAAGTCACAATATAGGAAACTAGCCTTAAAATTTCATCCTGACCGAAATAAATCTGAAGAAGCAGCTGAACACTTTAAAGAAATCTCTGAGGCGTATGCCGTTATCTCTGATCCTGAAAAAAGGAAAATTTACGATCAGCACGGACATGCCGGTGTTGACGGAAGATATAGTACTGATGATATTTTCCAAGGAGCCAGTGCTAACTTTAACGATATCTTTGGTCGTGGAGGCGGCGGATTTGATTCAATTTTTGAATCCATCTTTGGAAGAGGAGGAGGTTTTGGTGGACAACAACAAAGAGGATCTGATCTACTTTATGAAACTTCAATTTCTCTAGAAGATGTTCTATCTGGGAAAAAAATGGAAATTGATTTGAAAAAAAATATTGAATGTACTACTTGTAATGGTTCAGGATGTAAGCCAGGAACTTCTCAAAAAACATGTAATAGTTGTAATGGACAAGGTCAAGTTCGAAAAAGTAGAAGCATGGGATTTGCTTCTTTTGTTACAGTTGAACCCTGTTCTTCATGTAGAGGTAAAGGATCAATTGTAGAAACTCCCTGTAGTGAATGCAAAGGAAATGGAAAATCAAAAGGAACTAAAAAAATAACATTTGAGATTCCACCTGGAATTGATAATGGGGATTATACGATTCCTAATGAGGGTGATGAAATTCCTGGAGGTATAAATGGAGATTTAATTGTAAGAATTAGAGTCCAACCACATCAGAACTTTAAGAGAGATGGTGCAGATATTTTTTATGACCAAGATGTATCAATGATTGATGCAACTTTAGGCAAAGAAATAACCGTTCCAATTCTCAATGGATCAGATAAAATAAAAATTGATTCAGGCAGTCAACCAAACACAATAATCAAGTTGAAGGGAAAAGGGTTACCTAGATTAAATTCAAGAGGTAGAGGTGATCAATATGTCAGGGTTGTTGTGAATATTCCAAAAAAACTAAGTAAGGACCAAAAAAAACTGCTTGAGGAATTTCAAAACTCATTGGAATGAAAACATGTCTAGTTAATTAAATAAAAAATAATTTTATTCTTTGAAAAAATCTCTAATTATGACTTGATGGCCTTTTTTGATATGCAATGAGTGATTAGATTTCAAAATCTCGCTAATTTTTTCATTATCATAATATTTTGTATTATACCGTCCAAGAATTTTTTTACAATTATTACAATAAATTTCTCTGAATTTCATTCCATCTCCTAATTATTGAAACAAATTTTAAAAAACCAAGTAATAAAGAAACTTATTCTGGATTTTCAAAATTGGATTTGCGGGAGTCGCCCAGCCTGGTCAACGGCGTAAGGTTCAGATCCTTATCTTTTAGGAGTTCGTGGGTTCAAATCCCACCTCCCGCATACAGATTTTCTTTAATTTTCTAAAATTCTTTTGATATTTTTTAAAAGTAGTTTATTTATCATTTCTCCAGAGGCTTTTCCTCTTAGATCTTTCATTGCAATTCCCATTAACGGGCCAATTGCCCTTTCTTTTTGGTTTTCAATGATTGATTTATTATCATTGGTAATTTTCTCAATCATTTTTTCCAATTCAGCCTCATTGAGTGTTTCAATTGAGGTATTCTTCATTGCTTCCTCCAAAGAATTTGATTTCCCTGCCATAATGCTTTCAAAAATCATTTCAATTGATTCTTTAGCAATTTTTCCATTCTGAAGGTATTCAAATGACTTTTCTATCTCTTCATTCGTAAGGAGTTTTGCATTTAAACCACTTCTTTCTAAATTAGTGATAGAAGAACACAAAATAGAAGCAACAAAAGTTGGGCTGATCTGTGTCTTGGAAGAAATTTTTTCGAATAAATCAATATACTGAGAATCAAAAATTTGTTCTGCTAATTGTAAATTCAAACTATATTTTTCTTGGAGTTCTTTGAGTGATTCATCCCAAGATTTTGGAATATTATTTTCTGCAATAATTAATTCGTGATTTGTTACAGGGATGGGGGGAATATCAGTTTCTGGGTACATTCTTGATGCTCCAGGTCGTGGTCTAAGAAATACTGTATCTCCATTTGGAGTTGCCAATCGAGTTTCAGCAGGAACTCCTTTAACTGCAGAATTAATTCGATTTATGATTGATTCTATTGCAAAATCAATTTTTGATGATGGTGCTGCAATAATTAAAAATGCATCATCCTCCTTAATTTCTAATAGAGTTTTTACAATTTCTATGTCATTTTCTTCTATACCATAATTTGGCAATTCATCTGAATGAAAAACTCCCCCAATACCATAAAATTTTACTAACTGACCAATTTCCTTACCAAGTCTAATTCCCTCATATGGAGAATATCCAAACATTCCTGAAAAGTTTGGTATTTTTAATGCCTTTATTATGGAATTATCTTTTAGTGCCTTTTGAATTATTTTTGATTGACATTTTTTCCAATCCTCTGTAATTTCAAGAACATTATCACGCGTCATGCCTTCAAATTTTGAATTGTTCAATTTTTCGGCAATTTTTACCAAGCCATGCTGTCTTTTAGCCTCGAATTCAATAATTTTTTCTAATTGATCTAACTGTTGGACTCCCTTCACTTCTACAACTGCCCCTCCATTTTTTACAGATACGTTAACATCTTGTCGTATAGACCCAATTCCTCTTGTGACTTTTTTTGTACTTCTTAGGAGCTTCCCCAGAGAAAGTGCAATTTTTTTAATCTTTGTTGGACTCCCTTCAACTGGTTCTAAAGCAATTTCAACTAAAGGTACACCAAGACGGTCAAGACTATATTCTCTTACCGATCCTTTATCTCCAAGTAATTTTGCAGCATCCTCTTCTAGACAAATAGACTGAACTCCAATTTTTTCTCCTTCTACATCAATGAATCCTCCTTGTGAAATTAGCATGGTTCTCTGAAAACCAGTGGTGTTAGAACCATCAATCACAGTTTTTCTCATGGGATAAATTTCACTGAAAATATTTGATTTTAACGAAGAAGCAATAACTAAAGCTAATTTTTTTGCATCTTCATCTAAATTATGAGGAGGTTCTTCATCTTCCTCAACAAGGCAGCTACTTTTCGAATTTCCAAAATACACTATGCTCTTTGATTTTGATTTCTCAAATAAGGCTGCAGGATCATATTCTCCTAACTCACTTTTTACAGCGCGTAATCTTCTTTGAAATTTTTTTGTATATTCATCAGATTCTATTGGTGGACAATCACAAAACAATTTTTTATTAGTATGCAATTGTTGGTGGATCTCCAATCCAACCTTTACTCCAACATCATCAAAAGAAAATTTATCCATATTTACCTCCTCTTATGATATTTCTGAAGCAATATTCTCAAGCATCAAATTCTTTATTTCCTCTTTATCGTTAGAATTACCTAATACCCACATTGCTTTAACTAGAGCAACTTCTGGTATCATATTTTCCAAAGGTACTATTCCTAAATTTAGCAAATCTCGTCCACTTTCGTAAACTGTCATACCTACTCTTCCATCTATACATTGAGAGGTCATACCTAGAAAAACTCCCTTTTCATGTGCTTTTTTTACACTTTCATACAAGACCTTGCCAATATGCCCAAGACCCGTCCCCTCAAAAATAATCGCTCTATAATCCATATCTATAATTTTGTCCAAAAGTTCTGCATTGTATCCTGGATAATATTTCACCAAAGCAACTTTGGTATCCAAACTAACTTTGGGTGTAAATTCATTTATCTTAAAATAATTGCCCTCAACATTTTTTTGAATTTTATCACCGGTAATAACAAAAGCTGGACTATTTCCAATTGTTTCAAAAGCACTTCTTTTACTTGTATGATTTTTTCTTACTCTTGTTCCAAGATGACATGAAATAGTCTCATCGCTTTCATCATGATGCATTACCACATAAACTCCATTAGATTTACATTCAACAAGAAATCTTGTTGCACCGATAAGATTCAGAGCAGCATCAGAAGAAGCACGGTCAGAAGATCTTTGTGATCCAACAAGAACAATGGGTATTGGAAATCCTGCTAACGCAAATGAAAGAAATGATGATGTATAATGCATTGTGTCTGTTCCATGAGCAATAATGATGCCAGAATAGTTTGATTTTGAAAATTCTACTAACTTATTTGCAATTTGTAACCAGTGATCTGGCATAATGTTTTCAGAATATTCTGAAAATAAAACTTCGGTGTCAATATTTGCCAACTTTGAAAGTTCTGGTACTGAAGAATTCAACTCTTCTGCACTCAAAATGGGAGTAACTGCACCTGTTCTATAATCTACTTTACTGGCAATTGTTCCACCAGTTGATAACAGGAGAATCTTTGGAAGGGAAGGATTCTCTTCTATTTTTGGTTGTGACTCTACAGTTTTTTCAGACGAAGATATTTTTTCTATTTTAGTGATTTTGTCTAATTCTAAACCAATATTGTAACCGTTATTCAATTTTAGAACCACATGCTTATCATCACTATGCTCGTATCTGGGCATAATTATTCCCAAAAAAGTCAAATCTGCTGTTATTTTGACTGAATCTCCAACTGAAACATTATTTGATTTTAAAAATTCTAATGATCTTCCTTTGTAACCAGTGTATTCAGACATTTACGAGAATTACTTTTTGTCTATTTAATAAAAACTACCTGTAATAGGAAGCTACTAGTTTTTCGCCCATCTTGAGGTCTTTTTGTTCACGAACCTTCTTTACGGCTTCCTCAAAGTGTTTCATTGTTACTTTGGCATTCTCAGAGCTTTTCTCAACGTCTTTAACATCTGGATGTTTATCTAAGAATTCATGAATAACTAAAGATACTGCTGTGTTGGCAATTGCTGCAGTATCTGCTCCACTGAGACCATCAGTTAGTTCGGCAATCTTTTCATAATCAACATGCTGTGGATCATTTGCATCATCAATAACAGGAATGGCCTTTGCACCAATTTCAATAATCCTCTTTCTACTATCTTTATCTGGAAGTGGAATCTGAATAATTTTATCAAATCGTCCTGGTCTGAGCAATGCTGGATCTATCATATCTGCTCTATTTGTGGCAGCTAAAACAACTACTCCATGCATGTTTTCCATTCCATCTAATTCAGTTAATAATTGACTTACTACTCTTTCAGTTACTGCAGTCTCTCCTCCTGCACCTCTTATTGGAGCAATTGAATCAATTTCATCAAAGAATACTACGCAAGGTGAGGCTTGTCTTGCTCTTCTGAAAATTTCTCTTATTCCACGTTCGGATTCACCTACCCATTTTGATAACAATTCTGGACCTCTAACAGAAACAAAGTTTGCTTCACTTTCAGTGGCTACTGCTTTTGCAAGAAGGGTTTTTCCTGTTCCACTTGGACCATGAAGTAAGATACCTCTTGGCATTCTATGTCCTAATTTATCGTAAAGACCGGGATATTTCATTGGCCATTCAACAGCCTCTTGTAACTCTTGTTTGACATCCTCTAATCCTCCTACTTGATCCCACTTGATATCTGGATTTTCGATGAATACTTCTCTCATTCCAGATGGAGTTACTTCAATCAGAGCTTTTTGAAAGTCTTCATGATTTACTACAAGTTTTTCTAAAGTCTCTGGTGGTATTTTATCTTCTTCCAAGTTTAGTACTGGAAGTAATCTCCTCAGGCATTTCATTGCAGCCTCTTTACAAAGATACTCTAAATCTGCACCTACATATCCATGACTCACTCCAGCAATTTTTTCAATATTGACATCATCTGTTAATGGCATATTTCGACTGTGAATTGATAGGATGTCTTTTCTTCCTTTTTTATCTGGAACTTTTATTTCGATTTCTCTATCAAATCGACCTGGTCTTCTTAAAGCAGGGTCAATTGCATTTGGTCTATTTGTGGCAGCTATGACTATTACTCTTCCTCTTGCTTCTAAACCATCCATTAGCGATAACATTTGTGAAACAACTCTTCTTTCTACTTCACCTGTAACTTCTTCTCTTTTTGGTGCAATAGAGTCTATTTCATCTACAAAAATAATTGATGGTGCCTTTTCTCTTGCCTCTTTGAAAATTTCTCTTAGTCTAGCTTCACTTTCACCATAAAACTTGCTCATTATTTCAGGACCTGAAATACTAATGAAATGAGCTTGACTTTCATTTGCAACTGCTTTTGCAAGTAATGTTTTACCAGTTCCAGGGGGACCAAACAGTAAAACACCCTTTGGTGCTTCAATTCCAAGCTTTTCGAAAATTTCAGGATGTCTTAATGGTAACTCTATCATTTCCCTTACTTTCTTTATTTCATCTTGAATTCCACCAATGTCTTCATAGGTAACTTGTGGAACTCCACGTAATGTCTCACCTTTTTCAGCTATATGGAAAACAGTTTTTTGAGTAACTAACACCGCATCAGCTGCAGGTGTCACACCAATAACTTGGAAAGTTAAACGTCCACCAAAATATGGAACCATTACATTATCTCCTTTTATCAAAGGAACACTTTCTAATGCATCTGCAAGATATCTTTCATCAATTGGAGGTATTGCTTCTAGTGGAGCTACAACAACTTTTTCTGCAGCAACGGCTTTGATTTTCCTTACTGTAATGGTATCACCTATTGCAATTCCAGAATTATTTCGTCCTAAACCATCAATTCTAATAATTCCCTTTCCTTCGTCTGAAGGATAGAGAGGAAGACATTTTGCTACTGTTCTTCTTTTACCTTTAATTTCAATTACATCACCTGTTGATGCTCCAAGAGTATCCATCGAGTCATAGTCGATTCTTGCAACACCTCGCCCTACATCTCTAGTGTATGCTTCTAAAACCTTCAATGATAGGGCATTTTGGCTCATAAAGGAATTTCAGCCGTCTAATTTTTATACCTTTGTGGTGTTTTTGCTGGAAACATAATACAATCACAAGATTAAAATCCACAGTAAGCAGGAAACGAACTACTTGGGTAAAAGACCGTTAGTAAGAAGACGTGGCCGTGGAGGAAATCAGTTTAGATCTACTTCTACTGGTAAAGTAGGAAAACAAGCGAAATATCCACGTTTTACCTTATCTGAACAGCACTCAGGAGAAATAATTGATCTTGTACATGAACGCGGTAGAGAAGCACCATTAGCTAAAGTAAGATTTGAGGATGGTTCTGTCTCATTTGTACCTGCAGTTCTTGGAACTAAGGTTGGAACAAATTTGAATTTTGGTTTAAAATCAAAGATTGAACAGGGAAATGTAATTAGTATTCAGAATATCCCTGATGGAACAATCGTTTGCAATATTGAAAGGCATTTTGGTGACGGAGGAGCAATTGTAAAATCCGCAGGAACCAATGCAACAGTTTTTTCTCATGGAGAAGAGGGAGTAACAGTCAAACTTCCATCTGGTAAATTCATTACATTAAATCCAAAAAATCGAGCAATGATTGGAACTTTAGCCGGTGGAGGTTCCACCGATAGACCATTTATGCTAGCAGGTAACAAATGGCGTAGTTTTAGAGCTAAAGGACTAAAATATCCAATTGTTAGAGGTGTTGCACAAGCAGCTTATGTACACCCACACGGTGGTGGAAGACACCAACATGTTGGTCAAAGTTCTACAGTATCCCGCGATGCCCCACCTGGTGCTAAAGTGGGAAGTATTGCTGCTAGAAAGACAGGAAGAGCAAGAATAAAAGAAAGAAAGTAGTTTCAGTTTTTTATACAAACTAAAATTATTTAATGACGAACAAATTCTAAATTTTAAATGGTTAATCAAAGGGTTAGAGTTTTTGTGAAAGGAAAAGTACAAGGAGTATTTTTTAGACAAGCCCTTAAAGTAAAAGCCAAACAAAATGATGTCTTTGGATGGGTAAAAAATCTTGATGATGGTCGAGTAGAAGCTGTTCTTGAAGGCAATGAAGAGAATGTGGGAACATTAGTTGAATGGTGCCATGGGGGACCTGCAAATGCAAGAGTTGAAGATGTTGATATTAAAAATGAAAAATTTACAAATGAATTTTCAAAGTTTGATGTATTGTATTAGTAATTTCATTTAATAAATTTCAAAAATGTTGATAAAGTAATGGTAGCAGATCTGCTGGCTCCAGTCTAGACGAATAGCCCCATTTCAAGGCGTACAAGATCCGCCACGTTGACGAGGAAGCGTGGATGCTCCACCTTAGGATTGCTCCCTCCCGGACCTCATCCCTTTC
>JACEMX010000136.1 GCA_013867335.1 Candidatus Nitrosomaritimum aestuariumsis | reverse complement strand
AATACAACTGGCATATTTCCTTTGGAAGTAGCTTGCATACCCATGGATGGAGAATCTCTTGATTCCCCTTTTATACTTTGCATAAAATTGAGAATCTTATGGATCTAAAATCGGTGTTTTTAAATTGGGAAAATCAATTTGCAGTTCATGGCAAAATCTTCCAATAAGGTCTCTTATGATAAAATTTTTTCAAAACTAAAAGAACATCACAAATGGTTTGAATCATCTATACCATTAATTGCAAGTGAAAATGTTCCTAGCCCAGCTGTTCGTGAGGCAATAATATCAGATTTTGGCAACAGGTATGCAGAAGGTTGGCCTGGAGAACGAGTTTACGCTGGTTGTGTCTACATTGATGATGTAGAGTTTGAATGTATGAAATTGGCAAAAAAGCTCTACAAAGCAAAATTTGCAGATGTGCGACCGGTTTCCGGGGTAGTTGCTAACCTTGCCATCTATTCTGCATTTACAAATCCTGGAGACATTATGTTGGCCCCTTCAATCCCAGCTGGAGGTCATATTTCTCATGGTAAGAAGGAACATTCAGGAACTGCAGGTTTAGTTCATGGATTAGAAATTGAATTTTATCCATTTAATGCCGAAGAGATGACTATTGATGTAGATAAGACAAAGGAGAAAGTAAAACAACTGAAAAAAGATGGAAGATTACCAAAAATGGCAATGTTTGGAGGATCATTATTTCTATTTCCCCATCCAGTCAAGGAACTAGCTGATTTTCTCAAGAGTTATGATATGCACATTAACTATGATGCTGCTCATGTAGCTGGATTAATTGCCGGTGGGAAGTTTCAAGATCCCTTGCGTGAAGGTGCAGACACTATGACAATGAGTACTCACAAAACATTGTTTGGTCCTCAAGGTGGTCTGGTTTTAGGCTCAGAAGAACATGAAGAGGGAATTAAAAAAGCAATGTTTCCTGGTCTTACTAGTAGTCACCATATTCATCACATGGCTGGAAAGGCTATAGCTTTTGCTGAAGCGTTAGAATTTGGAAAGGATTATGCAAGTCAAATTATTAAAAATGCAAAAGCCTTCGCTGAGGCTCTTAGCGATGTTGGATTCAAGGTTCTGGGAGAAAGTAGAGGATTTACAAAATCACATCAAATTGCAGTAAATGTTCTTGATTATTCTGATGGTGGTAAAGTTGAGGCCGAGCTTGAAAAGGCAAACATCATTGTAAATAGACAACTAATACCGGGGGATATCAAGGCTGGAAGAAATTATTTCCATCCTGGTGGAATCAGATTAGGTGTTTCTGAGATTACGAGAATTGGAATGAAACAAAAAGAAATGAAAGAAATTGCATCATTTATCAAAATGATAGTTATTGATAAAAAAGACCCCAAAAAAATTCTTCCAAAAGTCAAAGCTTTCAGAAAGGACTATCAGAAAGTCCATTATTGTTTTGATAAAAAATTAGGCGCTTATGAGTACGTAAAGTTACGATAAATTTTACGATGCATAATCGGTAAGAAGTGACTGATCTCCCTTATTCTTTCCAAAAACTAGATCAATTTCGTCAGATAAAGCGTATATTCGGCCTTTTTGATATTCACTTACTTCGTAATTATCTACCAATCTTTTTGCTAATTTTAGATATTTTTCAACGGATCCGCGAGTAATTGTTTGAATCAATTTGTGACCACAGATACAATTTTGGATTAAAGGAAGGCGACGATAAGATTTTCCACATGCAGTACATCGAAAACTTTGCCTAGCATATGCACGGAGATTTCCCATGATGTCAGGTACAAGATGTGTCGATATTACATTTGATACAATTTCTGAGGTGTTTACAGCATCAATCATATCGGCATTTCGAATTTGCATGTCGAGTTTATCAAGCATAGATCCTAGTGTAGAATAAGCACTTCTTGATTTTGATGTAGTAAGTGATGTGGTATAATGAGTAAAATAATAATCATAAAATTGTCTTTCTGTTTCTAACCTTGATTCAATAATTTCAACTGAATTTACAGTTGATGCTTTATTTTGTAGTAATGTTGATCTAAAAAATTCGAGAGGAAGGGTCTTTGTAACTTCCAAGTTATGAGCCTGAGGTTGAGACTCGTGAGGCAAAACCAATGGTTGAATCAATAATGGGGCATCCATTAAACCTCCAATCCTATCAGAAAGAAATTGTCTGGAGAAATTAAGGAGACTATCCATCAAAAGCATTATTGAATCTGCATCTCCATCTGCATCTCTCCTTTTGGCAGAGTGCCAATTGGGAGTACCAAAACAAACATGAGTTTCTGTGAAGCCAATAATTCTACCTACAATACCTACAGAGGTGTGTGGAGCCAAGCCAATTATTAGATGGCCTACTAATTCTTGGATATTCTTTACCTTGTAAAATGATGATTTTCCGTAGAATTTTTGCAATAAAATATCTAGATATTTACAGATAGAAACAAGATATCTACCACTTTCGTATGGGATAATGACATCTTGCATACGAATTTCGATGATTTGATTTTCATCAACTATAGGTTTTCCATCAATATCATGTGTATATCCTAACTCCTTGAGTTTTTCAATTGGAGTTCCTATCCAAGAAGGTTTGAACTGAGTTATGGGTGAATTTGTAGCGTCAAATCTAACGGTTCCATCTTTGAAGGTAGTCAGACCAAAATTTTGTCTAACTAACCCTTTCTCAAGTGGTTCTGGTATCCTATCTTGGCTAATCAATTCTTTGACACCTTTGAAAGGTTCTTGTGCCCGTAATCCCATTTTTTCCTGAGCATTTAGCAATCTTTCCTTTAGAGGAAAGGGCTGGTAGGAATGAGTTGATGCTTTTCTTTTACACTTTTCACAAAATGGCGATTCTAAAATTTCTCTACAGTTTGAACATTGATATTTTATGGATGTTTTTTCCCCACATTTTGAACATTTTATTCCAATGGAGGGCTCGTTACAATGTTGACACTGACGATTGAAAATATTGGTGAAAAAATTAGCATGTCTTGAGGCTTTTAAAAGATCTCGAGTTGGACCTCCCTTATCACTAATAGGGAATAAAACATGAGTTGGCGGTTTCATTTGTCGGGCAGCTGCTTTTTCTGGCCTTCCAATCCTAACACCAATGGATGTAGAAGACTTGTTTTTGACTGAAATTCCCGATGATTCTGAAATAATTTTAGGGACAGATTTATCATCAATTTTTGGAGGATTTCTAAAGAGTAAATTAAAGAAAATTTTTGCTTCATTTTCTTCAAGAATTATGGAGTTATTTTGTAGATGTGGAACTCCTAATTTTTCTAGAATTTTTTTCACATTTTTGGGATATTCTATAGAGTTTTCGTTTAGTTTTGTTGGTTGTAAGATTTCTGATAATTCTGATGTCGTTATTTGATCCCAAAAATAAAGATATGATGGATGTAAAGGAATTTGAAAGTCTAAGGAAATCTTTAAAGCTTCATCCAATGAAGGGATTCTTTCAAGAAATTGGCTTAGATACTGGTCATTAGGCTCATATTTTGCCAGTTTTTCTCTTAATTCTTCTATCCAGAATTCTTCTACATACCCTGATGGGACTAATTGGGCATTGTTTTCAAGAAAGTCCCCAAATGAAATTAAAATATCTCCCAAATGAAGAATTTTTTCAATTTCTTTTTTAATTTCTATGCCATGTTTGACATCCCTAATTTTTATGACACTTCCATTTTTTAGACGAACTGTAGGAGGTTCTATGGAATCTACAAAAGCTACAGTTGCTCCCTTACCCGGAATGTCAATCTTAATTTGAGTTCCAACTGCTATTGTATGGTCTAAAATCTCTGCTATTATTGGATGAATCCCAACTGCAGCAAATCCTGTATTACAGGCACGCCCATATCTAAGCCTAAATCCACCAAGTTTGTTAGGCATGGATAAAACAGATCTACCTGTGATGACCTCACGCATTCTTTTTGTGGCTGCATCTTCCTGATCATCACCAGTTTGTACAGCTCCTTTAAGGTCAGCTAGCCATTCCCAACCATCCAAATTATAGAGTTGAATTCGTTTTAGTAATTTTTTGGCTCTACCAATTAATCCATCATTAAGGACTCGTAAAGCACCTCCTCTTACCCTATCTGTTTTTATCCTTGTCATTCCTTTGTGATTAACTACTTCATATGGGTCGGTATCTACACCATCTAGTTCTACTGGAAGATTTGAGATTACATGGATAATATCCTCATCTAAGATGTGGAATTGGAAATTTCCTGCTTCTCTTTCATAGATTCGTAGCTCTTCTACAAATCTTCCAGTTTCATCATCAAAGGAGTCTGCCTGATATTTTGATAAGCCTACCGCTTTTCGTACATGATCTGCAATTAACATGGTTACTGCAGATTCCGTTCCACCCGCTGATCTCATCGGACCTGCTATTGAGACAGAGAGATAATCAGAGCCATCTTTGTTTTTCTTAATTTTGACCTCGCTAATGCCCTGTAGGGGAGCAATTGTGACTCCTTCTGTGACTATGGCGAGCCCTACTCTTACGGCAAGGTCTAGTTTTTCTTCTAGTGAAGCTTCTTCAAGAGAGTATTTCCCTAGGGCAATTTCCTTTGAGAGAATTAAAGCTGAAAGTTCCTTTCCATTGATTTTTAATAATTCTCGAAGATGTTCAGAAATATCAATTTCGTGCATTTTGGCAACTCGATCTGCTAAATCAAATGCGATTTTCGGCTCAATAATTCCAGAAGAGTCCACCAATGTTGATTTTGCTTCTGCAGCTTTCTCAAAGATAGTATATGTTTCAGTGGAGAGATCAGTATAGTAATTTTGATAGTAATCGGGCATTTTTATGCCACGTAAACGGGAAATGGCATCATTTTCCGACATTGTTCAGCGTCCTATTTCTTTGATTTTTGAATCGCTTTAGCAATTTCTGTGAGTTTTTTGAGGCTTCCTCCTTTCTCAAGGAAAGTTCCTATTACAAGTGCGTCAGCCCCTGCATTAACTAGTTCTTTTGCAGTCTTTACCTCCTTTATTCCACCTCCAACGATCAGGAATCCATTAAATAGAGATCTTACTGTTTTAACCATTTCAGGCGTTACAGTAGATTTTGCTCCGGATCCGGCCTCAAGATAAACAAATCTCATACCTAGGAATTGTGCTGATAAGGCATATGCTGCAGCAATTTTGGGTTTTTCAAATGGAATTCCTCTTGCAGATCCTACAAACCAAGCTGATGTTCCATCACCGATTACAAGGTACGCTGTAGGAAGAGGCTCCAAGCCAAATTTGAGTACACTTGGAGCCCCAAGTGCTTGTGCCTGAGTAATAAAATATGGATTTTCCGAATTCATTAGGGAACTAAATAGAATTGCATCGGCGTCAGGAACTACTCCTGTTACATTACCTGGAAAGAGAATAATGGGAATCTTGATTCCTTTTTTGATTCCTTTGACAACTTTAGACATTTCAATTTGGTCAGTAGCAGAAGAGCCTCCTACAAGTATGGCAGAGGCGCCAATTTTTTCTACTTCCTGGGCAAGTTTTTTGGAGGATTCTAGGTTTGATTCTTCAGAATCAATTAGTACAAACAATAATGCATTTTTCTTTTTTAATTCAGATTTTAGGAATGATTCAACTTTTCCTGTCATGAAATTGGTTCGTAGATGACTCTTTAAAGTTTAATTGGAATACCGGTATACAGATTTGTATAGCTATGTCGGAGTTTGAAGAATCCAATTTTAACAACATTATTCGTAAAATTATCAAAAAATCATTGTTTACAGAGCGACAAATTGAAATTATTTTAAATCAAAAGGATCTTCTTGAGTCAAAGTTTTCAATAACAAAAGGTGCGTATTACAGGCAAGTAGGCCAATCTAGAGAGAAATTAATTGCATTGTTTTATTCAATCATCCTTTTACGCGGTTTAGGCATACTATTACCTGATGATATTGATGTGATATCCAAACTTTCTGAGCAAATAAGTGTGATAAATGATAGTGATGTTTTTCCTGAGCGTGAGGATGATGTGATAAATGTGATTGATAGAGTAATCAGACAGGCATGCAATATGTGATATTGGAATATTTTTTGTATTGGGAAGTTTGTTGTGATTGTGATTAATGATGTGTGTTTGTTAATCTAAAGTGTGAATTAATGTTGTTCAATCACGATATATCACAATATAGGCATAATTTTTGTGATGTTAATTGAAATTCCTGATCCTGAAGTAATTTTAAGTGTGATTATTGCTTTTTTGGTGGGTTTGGGAGGCCTTTTTGCATATTACAAACTTCGTCCCATGATCAAGGCAACTGAATCTGGTGATTCATCACAATCAGAAAGGCTGGAGTATTATGAAAGGCAGTTAATTGACATGAAAATACGCCTTGATGCCTTGGAGATTGAGGGAATTGGTGATAAATCAGTAGATCCTAACCTAGAATTGAAACAATTTCTTGAAAAAATAGCTAAAAACAATATCAGAGATATGCCCTTAAAGGCAGAAGAAATGCCAAAAGATGAAACTAAACCAGAAGTAGATTCACAGATCATGACCAAGCCTGAAAATACGTCTATTGTGGCTAGTTTGGACCATTCTAATGCATCAGATTACGTGTTACATCTAATCACAAAGCAACCTATGACATCACGTGACATTCAAATCACATTAAAAAAGAGTAGAGAACACACTTCAAGACTAATGAAAAAATTATTTGATGATGGTTATGTTGAAAGGAATACAGATTCTAAACCTTACCGATATTTTATTTCTGAAAAAGGAAAAGAGAAGATTGGTGTTTTAGAATCTAGTCCAACTACCGTTTAATATTATTTCTAATTTTCAAAGTATCAAACCAAGGTGAAAATCTAATTTTTAGGCCTAAATTTATTATTAATTATAATTTAATTAATTTATTAAATTATATATATTATTAATTTATAGAATTAATATGTCTGTACAAGAAAATGAAGTTCTAGTAAAAATCACCTCTGCAGGAACCATATCAATTCCCAAACAGTTCCGGAAGTATATGGATATTCAAAAGGGTGAATATGTAAAGTTGATTTTGGGAAAAGACCGTTTGATTGTGCGTAAAATCATTATTTCATGATTTTATTGTTGTTTTTGGCTAAGTTTAATGGTTTGATAAGTCCATTCTCGCCCTGTTCTGACTCTGTTGATTTTACCTTTGGTGGAAAACCTGGATAAGTAAGTGGAAATAATACTTAATTTTACTGGTTCGTTATATTCATCTTCATATTTTTCTAAAATATTGGTGGATGTAAATTTGCCCATAGGGAAGAATTTGTCTACTATATGCCAAATTTTTGCTCCTATAGAATCAATATTAGTTGTTTCTTGTTCTTCTTCAATATTCATCAAGTCCATCATTTCAAAAATCTTTAAGACCTTATCGCGAGTAACATTGCCTTCTAATTTTATATCGTAACGTGCCCCATCAGCGTCTTCCATATCAATACGTATTCGTTTTTTTGCCATCTTTGAGATCTTTGAGGATCGAATGTTAACAGTTCAATGGATCCGCGAAGTTTTGTTAACTAAAGGGTTTGTTAACATTGACTGCCTAGCCCACGCCTAGGCCTATTTTTGTTATTAACAATCTAGGTAGTATTTTTGATTAATAATTGGATATTTTCATGCCTGGAATGGAAATGAAGGGGTTGTATTATAGATATTCACATTGTTAACGTCATTCTTAACGCCTGGAATGGAAATAAAGGGGGTAAAATGGGCTTTTTGGGTAATTTCTTAACATAAAATTAACAAAATGTTAACTCAAAATAATGAGATTTACCCACACACCAATATTTCCACTCTATCTTTTTCTTAATTTTTTTTTTTGAGAAAATCTAACTAAAAATAATTAATTACAAACTAAACTACAGTTAGTATTCTATTCTATACTCTCTTAATTCAGATATGGTTATGATATTATCTAGTAGAAATGTAGGTGTGTGAGTATGGAAGACCCAATTGATAGATTACTTGATGCAGCTCAATCAGGAAAGTCGATAATAAAAAATCGTGATATCCTTCATTTTACCTATATCCCTGAAACCATTCAACATAGAAACTCCGAACAGGAACAAGTCACCCAATCATTACTACCAATCCTAAAACAATCTCGCCCATCTAACCTCCTAGTTTATGGCAAGCCCGGAACAGGAAAGACTTTGGTAGTTAAGAAGGTCATTTCTAAAATTCAAGAACGAGTAGAAAAATCAAACTTTCCAATTAAATTGGTCTATGCTAACTCAAAAGATGAAACCACCCTCTATGGATTATTGGTCAGTCTTGGAAGGCAATTAGAATTAACAGAAAAAGAACTACCCACAACAGGATTAGCAATAAGTGAAGTCTTTAAACGAATCCTGAATACCATTGAATTAGGTAAAATCAACGCCATTTTTGTTATAGATGAAATTGATTATCTTGCTCAACTTGTCTCAAAAACCGGTAAGGATATCCTATACCAATTAACAAGAGCAAATGAGAGACTTAACCTAGGATCCTTAACTTTGGTTGGAATCTCAAATGATCTTACCTTCAAAGAAAAACTGGATCCTAGAGTCATTAGTAGTTTAGGAGAAGAGGAAATCGTATTTACAAACTATAATGTCGAGCAAATCAAGAAAATTCTTGAAGAAAGAATCAATCAGGCATTTATTCCCAATACAGTTCAAGAACCCGCCCTAAACCTATGTGCCGCACTTGCTGGAGGTGAGCATGGAGATGCAAGAAGGGCAATAGATTTGATTCGAGTAGCGGGAGAAATTGCTGAAAGACAACAATCAGACCAAGTAACAGAAGACCACGTACGTGAGGCATCTCAAAAAATTGAAGAAAATAAGGAGGAAACATCCCTCAAATCATATCCTCTCCATGAAAAACTCGTAATCTTAGCAATTATGAAGGCTGGGGGTCAGTCAACAGGAGAAATCTATACCTCATACAAGGCATTATGTAAAACAGTAGGACGCGATGAGCTTACCCAAAGAAGAATTACTCAAATGCTAAGTGAAATAGAATTATCTGGAATTATCACTGGCAGACTAGTCCATCAAGGTATCCATGGAAGAACAAAAAAATACAAACTTACCATATCTTCTGAAATGATAAAAAAGACCTTCAAAGATGACTTAACTTTGCAAGATATTGTCTAGTTTTGAATTGTAATTTTGATGCAATACTTGGAATGTCTTCAAGTTGACCATCAGCGCAATTCCAGGATTCGGAGTCATTCCAACACTTGCCTGAAAGGGAGTCTGATTCTGCCACGATCCAGAGTTTATCAAAAGAATACCCTTGTACATATCCAACTGGGCTCTATGCACATGACCGACATGAAAGATATCTGGAATCTCATCAATTACCATCAAATCTTCACTTTCAGGCGCAATGGGTGTTTGACTTCCATAAATTGGACTTAGGTGTCTGGCACGAAGTAGATGTTTCATAACATTTGTAGGACTATCATAACTCAACCCCGGGGTTGTTTTTACAATATCATCGATACTTTGACCATGAAACATTAACACCTTTACCCCATTCAAAGAAACGACAGCAGGATTACCGACCATAACCACATTATCTTTTTCCCAAAGGCTAGAATTGTATTTTTTAGGTATTGCCGGCTGAGGGAGTGCCCTTCTTCCCGGGTCGTGATTTCCAGGTATGATGAATATTTTGACATAATTGGGAATCTTACTGATTATGTCTTCCATCTTTTTTAATTGCTCTTCAATGGTTTGACAAACTAACTCCTTATCTTGATTAGGATAAATTCCAACACCATCAACTGCATCTCCCCCAATTAGGACAAATCGGACTTTGCGTGCTACAGGATCAGGACTGGATAACCACGAAACGAACTCTCTAAGTTCCTCTTCCATGAAATACTTGCTTCCGATATGTAAATCAGATAAAAAGACTGCATAAACCTCAGATTCGGATTTGTTTGAAGCCTGGTCAGGAATATCAGGGGGAATCAAATCCTTTATAATAAAACCAGAATTCTTCCCAATTGCTACTCTTGCCATAATAAACTGGTCATTTAGGAGCGTATCTGCGGTTTTTTGCAATTCATTATCAAAAATTATGCCCTCAAATGAGCCTGAAGGGTCCTCCAAAATTAATTTCGTAATGTTTCTCTCTGTAATTCTTGTCGTTACTAATCCGCAGACATACATATCATCCTCAGACTGGGCGGATTTGACTGATGTGATGGATTTTAACATCCTTGATTCGGGCCTGTCAGAAATTATTCTTTTTAACTTGTTAAATCGACTTGCAAATAACGAATTATAGCCACTAACTCCTTCACCACTCGTAATTTTTGGGGTTGGATCAAAAAGTACTTTGTACTCACACTCTAAACTGGAATCATCTTTGATTCCAAAATAACTCTCTAGGTCATCCTGATTGATTTGAAATAATTTTTTCCTGGTTTTCTCTCTTACAATATCTTTGATTATTTTTTCGAGTTTTTTTACATCTACATTTTCCAAAAATTCAAACGCATCCGGATGAATCTGAAACCCCTTATTTAGTGCATAATTTAGTGCAAAGGTTAATTCCTTTTTCAACATCGAAGAATAATATCTGGTTTAATTAAATCTGCGCCTACTAAGAACCCTCAAATACTGAATACAAAAATTGAGACTGTGTCTAGAATTAGAATAATTACATTCTTTGTCTTTATGGGGTTGTTTGCAGCAGCTTTTCAATTAGGATCAATGTCAGAAGTAAGTGAAGATGAGGCAAACATCTTCATGGAGGAATTTGAAAAATTAATTGAAGATATAGATGCTATTGGAATCTTTACTCATAATACCACCATCTCATTACCGATGTTTATCCCAGGCTTTGGCGTAGCATGGGGATTATTTTCTGCTTGGTCTACAGGATTTGCTTTTGCCGCTATAGTCTCAATCACCCCTGAATTAGAACAAATCCCACCACTCACAATCCTTTTTCTATCTCCATTCGGATTGATGGAGCTTTGCGCATATTCCCTTGCAACATCACGAAGTTTTATTTTGATTAGGGCAATTACGAGAAAAACCAATCTTACTCCTTTCTTAAAACCAACTCTTATTGAAATTGGAATATTAGTTGGTCTCCTTTTAGCTGGTGGATTTTTAGAAGATTATATGATTAAACTTGCACAAGAAGAAGGCTTTGAAATGCCATCTCTCTAACCTTAAAATCCGTGGATTTGCGTATCCAGTCTAAAATTCTTTAGTAGCAAATTATAAACCAAATTAACAGGAAAACATATTGTGAATATTCCACTTTTAGGATTAACAGCTCTACTTGTTATTACTTCAGGATTTTTCATAAACGATGCATTTGCAGAAATTAATGAAAATTCAGCCTATCTTATAGAAGGCTCAGGATTTGCAGTAACTGAAAAAATTATTAGAATTTCAGAAATTGACATAGGTTTATCATCACACCAAAAATCAGGTAGTAGTATTGATTTCCTAATAGAAGATGGATTCATTACATTAGATAATGAAGATTTTGTAATATCTGAACTTGAAGGAAAATTTCTTCGCGAGGGACGCTATATTCGGATTAATGGAAACATCGAAGGTGCTCAAGGATTTGATACAACAATAAGTTTCTTCGGCCGTTTGGTCGAAGAAAGCCAAGATGCATCAGTATATGGATTTACAGGTAGAATTACTACTATAGATAATTCATACAAAATAATCTACACTGCAAAACTATCTCAATTAACAAAAATTGTTGAAACTATAGAAACTAATTCTGCAGAAGAAATTCTTACAATTAGAATTCTTCCAGGCTCTTCTACCCAAGGTATAACAAGTAGCTACATCCCAAGTGGAGAGGTACGTGATCCAAGAGTTAATGTATCAACGATGCGACTGGGATATTATTCCCAAGACAGAATAACTCTTGAACCGGGAACCAGTGTAATTTTCCTAAACGAAGATGATGTTCCCCATAGCATTGAAAGTGGAAAGGAAAATTATGGAGATAGGCATAATCCCTATACGCCAGACGGAAGAATTGCAACTGAAGACATCAAACCAGGAGAATCTCTAACCATTACATTTGATGAAATGGGTTTTTACAGATTGTATGATCCTAGTTATCCTTGGATGGAAATAATTGTATATTCATTCCCAGATGTTGATAATCTTATACTGGGTACAACCAAAAACCAGCAAGGGAATTAGTTTTCCCATTGCCATCTATAATTCATGTAGGAATCTAATTCTGTCTGGTTGAAAACCATTACAGATAAGTCAGAAAACTCTCTTCCTTCCAAATCTTTTACAGTGCCCTGAAAACTTGTCTCCTCGTCAGTTGTCAGGGATTCAAATACATGAACTTTCATACTTTCAGTCTTGAAATTATTTCTTTTAAGATAAAGTGCAATCTCTGAAGGCATAAAATGCTTGTCTGGTTGTTTTGGCCATGGTCGAGGCACCAAAATAACACTATATCCATCAATCAATGCTTTTTGCAATTCAAGCTTCTTCTCTTCTATAGAAGTAGTGACATGCAAAGTGATCACTTTTGATTTATCCAAAGGAACTCTGGTTTTTGCAGCTGCCACCTGAATGGAACTAATTCCAGGAACCACTTCTACTTCTCCAAAAATCTCAATTAACCTATCAACAACTTCTGATTCAGAAAAATTAACATCTCCTGTAAAGGGAACAACCAAAGTTCGGCCACCTAAAATAGGTAAGATTTGCTGATAAGATTCTTCTTGATTATTCATTGTAATTTCGTGAACTTCCTTACCATCCAAAAACTCCTCAATTGTCTTTAACGTGTACTTGTATCCAATTAACACATCACAATTTTGAATAATTTCTTTGACAACCTGTGTTACATATTTTGGAGACCCAGGACCTACACCAACTGCAAATATTTTTCCCAATTTTACCTCGTAATTTTTTGTCTATCTTTAATATATTGAACAAAAGGTTCCCAATCTACTTTCATGTATTTTGTGGGCTCCTTTGCTGGATATTTGACCCAATCTTGAGCAATAGAGTACTGGTGTTTTTCATTCTTCCCATCTTCTTCATATTCTATTAGCAATACACTTCCCCAATCCTTTTCCTCAAAAGAAATATCCAAAATATCATCAAAGCGTAACTCTAGATTCTTTTCATTTTCCATATCTTCTTCCAAATTATTTTCATCATAACCATCATGAGTAATCATAGTGTCTTTAGATTTCAAAAAATGAACAGTTTGTCTTTGTCTTATTGCATCCCACCATTTCTTTTTAGCCTCTGTCTTATGAACAAACATGAGATGTTTGTCTGTTAAAATTAGCATGCCTTCTCGCCCCCCTATGGAAAAGAACTTTTTTGCTTCTCTCCAGATTGAAACTAAATGTGCCTGAATTTTTTCATCAGGGTCCATAACAGTCATTAAAGTCGACTTGTTAAAAACTAATACAATTAGCTTTTATGGAAGATACCTAAAGAATTTTCGTTGCGAAAAATTCTTTTCTTATTTGCTCTAACAATCATGTTAATACCTTTGACTAGTCAATCGTTTGCACAATCTGAAGATAAATTAGCAATATTGGAGACAAGCCAAGGAAATATTGTAATCGAGTTCTTCCCTGAGGTCGCACCAAATCATGTTGCAAACTTTATGAATTTGACTGATAGTGGATTTTATGATGGAGTTCTTTTCCACAGAATAATTCCAGGATTTATGATTCAAGGAGGAGATCCTAATACTGTAGATGGTGACCCTAGCACTTGGGGAATTGGTGGTCCATCACATTCTGTAAATGCTGAATTTAATGACATTAAACATAATCGTGGTATTGTTTCAATGGCAAGATCTCAAGACCCTAACAGTGGAGGATCACAATTTTTTATTGTTCACCAAAATTCTAATTTCTTAGACCAGCAATATACGGTATTTGGAAGAATTGCAACTGATGAAAGCTTTGAAACCTTAGATAAAATTGCATCAGTAGAAACCGGACAAAGAGACATTCCTGTCAATACAGATGAAGTAAAAATTACAAAAGCTTCTTTGGTAAATCGTGCTGATGTAACTGATTTGCTTCAATTAGGTGAGCCTGAAAGAGTTAACTCAAGCCAAGAAACTCCCTTACAACCCACTGAAGGCACAGGAAATCAATTATTTAAAAATGAAAAACTGGATCTCGCTTTTAGTGCCCCAGAAGGATGGTTCTTACAAGAACCAGAAAGAATGGATGAAAACACTCCAGATGTTGTAGCTGTTGGTCCTAAACTAGGAGAGATTAATCCCGTAATCTCCTTGAGGGTTATTGAAAAAGAGGGAAAAACATTTGATGATTTCATAGAAGAGAAAAATGAATTATTACAAGAGGTAGTTTCAACTGGCAATTTGGAAATAGTTTCTCAAGAGAGACTAACCATTAACGGTAAACAAGCATATGTTACGGATGCAATCGGAATTTTTGAAAGTGGTGGAGCATCATTTGATGTAAAATTCAAAGAGACAAGCTTTGTAGGAAATGATAAATTTTACACTTTTGCTTACAGTAACGGAATAGATGATTTTGACAATCAACTTCCAAGATATGATGAATCCATTGATTCCTTCCAGATATTATCAGAGCCCTCAAAGGAAGAAACATTTGAACAAACCGAACAGGTCGATGAAGGTGGTGGATGTTTAATTGCAACGGCTGCTTTTGGTTCTGAGCTTGCGCCTCAAGTACAGCAATTAAGAGAATTAAGAGATAATACGATTCTTTCTACAAATTCTGGCGTTGCCTTTATGACGGGATTTAACCAACTGTATTATTCATTTTCACCTACTATAGCTGATTTTGAACGTGAAAATCCAGTTTTCAAAGAGGGGGTAAAACTTGCTATTACTCCAATGCTTACCACATTATCTATATTGAATCACGTAGATATTGATTCAGAAATTGAGATGCTTGGATTTGGGATTAGTATTATAGCATTAAACATTGGAATGTATTTTGTAGCTCCTGCGATTCTAATTCACAGATTCAAAAAATAAATCAAAATTTTTCTAAACTATAACTATCTATTTACCAAACATCATCGACTTCGTCAAGAACCTTGTATTCTTTAGTTGGTCTCTTGTCTTCAAATTTCAGTCGCGAAATATCTCTATCAAAAAACAAATCTATAGTCCAATCTAAAAACACTCTTAATCTTTTGTCCCACCTAGGTATCTTAGACAGGTATACATTTCTCCACAAGAACCAAGCCCAAATTCCACTAATATTCATCCCAAATATTGAGGCAACACCATTTCTTTTTCCTATAATGGCCATTTGGCCTCTTGATTCATATTCAAATTTCTTCATTTTCTCATTCCTGATTAAAGAGTGTAAATTATATGCCGCAGTTTTTGCTTGAGCCTCTGCCAGCTGAGCAGTGGGGGCAAACGGTTTTTCAGTTTTAGGATCCAAAAAGAGAGCACAATCACCAATTGCAAAAACTCCTGGAAAGTCAGATACTTCTAAAAAGTCATTGACAATAATTTTACCTCGTTCTGTTTTGAACATAGATCTTTTGATGGTGTTTACCGGTGTTACTCCGGCAGTCCAAATCACAGTTCTTGTTTGTATTGCTTCTGTCTCTGAATCTTGATTTTCAGATTTTTCTACAATTTTTTTCATCTTAATTTCAAAACCATCAAAACTAGTTACAGCTGTTTTCAATTTAATTTCAATTCCATGTTTGTTTAGTAAACGATGTGCAAACTTTGCAAGCTTTTCATCAAAACCAGGTAAAATATTTGGTAAAGCCTCCAATACTACTACGTTAATATCATTTTTGTTAATTTTTGGATAATATTTTGATGCATCCAAAAGAAGGTCCATTAATTCTCCGGCAGTTTCAATTCCAGCAAATCCGCCTCCTACAATAACCAACGTAAGCAAGCTTTCTCTGAGAATTGGATTTGGTTCATTTTCTGCCTGCTCAAGCATATCAATTACTCTATTCCTAACAGTCATGGCATCGTTTAGAGTCTTCATTGTATACGCATGTTTTTCAAGATCACTCATTCCAAAAAAGTTAGTTTCACTTCCAAGAGAAACTACAAGAAAATCATAATGGATTGAGACACCTCTTTTTTCATCAGTACCCCATAAATTTACAATCTTACCATAGGGATCTATATTTTTCACTCTTCCCTCGTAGAATGTAGTTTTTTTAACAATCGTTCGAATCGGCATAACAATATGCCTGGTTGCCAACATACCGGCAGCAACCTGAGGAAGCATTGGAGTAAATAAAAGAAAATTATCTTCGCTAATTAAGACAATCTCAACATCATCCTCATTTTTGAAATATTCCTCTAATTTTCTAGTACATTCTACTCCTCCGTACCCACCACCTAAAATGACGATTTTCTTCTTTTTTTCAACCAATTGGATATTTTCTAGAAATCAGACGAATATATCCTATGAGATCAGTTTTCAACTAATGCCTAGTATCAAGCAGTACGGAGAATTGCAGAATGAAGAACGTCATATGCCTTTGAAGAATCTCTCTCATTTAGAATTAAGATAATATTATCTTGACTGAAAAAGGCGTTTGCCAATTCTATTCCATTATCATGCAAGACTTCAGCCACATAAGATACAACATCGGATTTGTTTTGGTTTGGTGGAATTGAGATCCTAATTTTAGCCAGACCAGTACTAAAGATATTTTCTCTATTGGGAATAGTATCAAAAATCTCTCTTATATCATCCAAATCTTCCGCCAGAAACCTAAAGGTATCTGACGACCTAAAAAAATCATAATTTGTAGTAATTTTGGAAAATTTGTCTAAAATTGTTAAAGGATCAATATTCTGTGAATCCTTCATAGAAAATTTGATATCGACTATTCCATCAGTTAGGGCTAATCTAGCGTTTTTCAACAATAATTGCTCCTCCACTTCTTCTTTTACTTCAAGCGAATCTGCAAACCTTTTGATTGCAACCACGATAGTATTCAAATTAATAGAATTTCCAAGAGCCCGTTCAACCTCAGGCTGTATCTTTAAAGCAAGAGCAGTATAATTAATCAAATCCATTTTAAGACAATCAAAAACAGAACGATTTCTGGTAATTGTTTCTCTGACAACTTCAGGAACAGACATGTTGGTGATTCTCATCGAATAATATTATATAATGTCAAATATAATAGCATTTTGTAAAAAATAATGTATATGTAAGTAATCCTTAAATAATGTCATACATATTACATATGTGAGATAAATATGACAATATTTGATGATGAATTCAATAGAATCTTCAAGAAAATGTCAAATTCTTTTTTCCAAATAGATGACATTTTTGAAGAATTCAAAACCAACGGCCCAAGTGCAGGTCCATATTATTACGGTTATACAATGACTGTTGGTCCTGACGGAAAGCCCGTTGTAAAGGAGTATGGAAATGTAAAACCAGAATTGGCTCCAGCATCCAGTACCAGAGAACCTATGGTAGATTCCATAATTGATGAAAAAGAAAAAGTTGTAAAACTTGTAGCCGAAATGCCAGGAGTTGAAAAATCAGATGTTAAGATTTTGGTACAAGGAAAATCAGTAGATATTTCTGCAGAACACAATGATAAGAAATACCATGTAAATGTGCCAATAGAATTTCATGTAGATGAAAATTCTGCAAAAGCTTCTTACAAAAATGGAATTCTTGAACTAGTGTTTAAACTAGTTGAAGATGAAAAACCAAAAGGCAAAAGGGTGGAGGTTGAATAAACCCCTCTAAATTTTTATGGTGATAATATGAGTGAAATTGTTTTAAAAATTAGCGAAGTACCACAGCAACATGTAGGAAGAGGAAGAGCAATAGTTGATCCAAAAATAATAGAGGACAACAATTGGAACACTGGTCAAATTTTAGAATTAACCTATAACAAAAAAACACACGTTAAACTTTGGCCTGGTTCTCCAGACGAATATGGGGCAGGAATTATCCAAATTGATGGTATAACTAGACAAAATATTGGTGCAGGAATTGGAGATAAAATTACAGTAAAAGCCGTTGAGGCAATAAACGCAGAACAAATTGTTTTATCACCAACAGAAAAAATTGCAGCAGAAGGATTGCAAGAATATATGATCTATAATTATTTGAACCATGTATTTACAACAGGAGATACAATTTCTCTTAGCACTCAAATGGGAAGCAAGGTTCAATTTGTAATTACAAGTACAAAGCCCTCAAAACCAGTGATTGTTACAGACAAAACTATTTTCAAACTTGGACCCATGACAAAAGCCGTTGATTCATCTATTCCTAGAGTAACATACGATGAATTAGGAGGTCTAAAAAATGAAGTTCAGAAAATACGTGAAATGGTAGAACTGCCTATGAGACATCCTGAGTTATTTGAGAAAATTGGAGTCGAAGCACCTAAGGGAGTTTTATTGTATGGCCCCCCAGGGACAGGAAAGACTCTTTTGGCTAAGGCTGTTGCCGGAGAGACTAATGCCCATTTCATATCTCTCAGCGGACCAGAAATTATGGGAAAATATTATGGTGAAAGTGAAGAAAGAATAAGAGAAATCTTCAAACAAGCCGAAGAAAATTCTCCCAGCATAGTTTTCATAGATGAAATAGATTCCATTGCACCAAAAAGAGATGAGGTATCTGGCGAAGTCGAAAAACGAATAGTATCTCAACTATTGACGTTAATGGATGGTATGAAAAGTCGAGGAAAAGTTGTAGTTATAGCAGCAACTAACCGACCAGATTCCATTGATCCCGCATTAAGAAGACCAGGAAGATTCGATAGAGAAATAGAAATTGGAATTCCAGATGATGAGGGAAGACTTGAAATCCTTTCAATACACACTCGTGGAATGCCTATCGATGAAAAAGTAGATCTTAAACAAATTTCAAAAACAACACATGGTTTTGTGGGAGCAGACTTGGAAGTTTTATCAAAAGAAGCGGCCATGATATCTCTCAGAAGAATATTGCCGGAAATTGATTTGGATGAAGAAAAAATCTCAACAGAAATTCTCCAAAAAATTCAGATAACTAGTGAAGATTTCAGAGATGCTCTAAAAGAAGTTCGTCCTAGTGCTTTACGAGAGGTTCAGGTTCAAGTTCCTAACGTAAGTTGGGACGATGTAGGTGGCCTTGAAGGACTAAAAGAGGAACTTCGTGAAGCAGTAGAATGGCCTATCAAGCACAAAGAGGCCTTTGATTATGTAGATGTACAAACTCCAAAAGGAATCTTACTACATGGTCCACCAGGAACTGGAAAAACCCTAATAGCTAAAGCTCTGGCCAAAATGACTGAATCTAACTTTATCAGCATCAAAGGTCCAGAATTGCTTTCAAAGTGGGTTGGTGAATCAGAAAAGGGTGTAAGGGAAATTTTCAGAAAAGCTCGTCAGGCAGCACCATGCATAATTTTCCTCGATGAAGTAGACGCACTTGTACCAAGAAGAGGAAGTGGAGGATCAGAATCTCATGTGACAGAAAACGTTGTTTCACAAATTCTCACAGAAATAGATGGACTTGAGGAACTTCACAATGTCTTGATAATTGGTGCTACAAATAGACTTGATATTGTTGATGAAGCCTTGCTTAGACCTGGCAGATTTGACAGAATTATTGAAGTACCAAATCCTGATAGCAAAGGAAGAGAGCAGATATTCAACATTCATACAAAAAAGAAACCGCTAGCCGAAGATGTAAGTATCTCCAAACTAGTAGAGCTCACAGAAGGATTCAGTGGAGCTGAAATTGCAGCCGTAGCAAACCGAGCCGCAATAGCTGCCCTGAAACGATACGTTGGAGGAAAATCTGAAAACATCAAAGGAATCAAAGTAACACAACAAGATCTCTTAGACGCCATTGACAAAGTCAAGCCTAGAAAAGTGGAATCTCCCATGACACATTCGATAAAATAGTCTAAATACTAAGGGAGTTGACCTAATTTATGAAATTATATCTTGACTTTGAACCATGCCAAGAATGCAATACAATGATGAAGGAATTGAGCAGTCCAGAAATGCTGCTTGCCGATGAGACAACAAGAAGTACTGAATCAGCAAAATTCCTAAGACATCTTACATACAATCACAATGAAGTAGTCCAAGCAGTAATGGAGGATTTACCTAAACAAAAAAGAGATCAAGAATTTGATTTCTTCAAATGATTACTCTCAAAATTTATTCCCATTATCATACTTAGAAAATAGTAATTATGTTCATATACAAAAAATTAATTCATTATTCTGATGATGTTCGTGTCCAATAGAAAAATCATCTATTTTTCGATTATAATCACCTTTTCAATGATTTCAGTAATTCCTGCCTATTCTCAAGAGCCAGGTCCTCCAAAAATACCAGAACCTTCTCCTGAACCACAACCAATACCTATTCCGGAACCAGAACCAATCAGGGAACCATTTCCAGAAGAAAGTGATACTGAAAAAATACAAAGACTAACAAAAGAAAATGCACAACTTAAAGAAGAAAACCTTCAATTAAAAATTCAAGTAACTGAATTAAACAAAATAATAGAAAATCTACAAGCTATTACTTTGGAACAAATCAAAGTAATAATGCAATTAGTACAACAACTCCAAGAGGCAATTTTTTCTATGCCTTATTCTTCACCAACAAACTTGTAATTTCCTTGAAATTCTAGTCTACTATCTTGAGAGTTTTTTTGATCAGAGTGGCTCTATTCCTTATCGTAACATCACTTACTCCAGATTCATTTGAAAACTTCTTTTGACTGATTTTTTCTCCATTCAAAATAGAGGCAATGTATAATGATGCAGCTGCCTGTGCAACAGGATGCTTTCCTGCCGTAATCTTGTGGTCTTCGCATCTTTTTAAAATCTCAAATGCATCTCTTTTTGTTTTTTCACTCAAATTCATATTGTTTGAAATCTTGGCAATAAACGAAGTAGTATCATATTGATTTAGGCTCAATCCTAGTTTCTTGATAATGGTTCGAAGATCCCTTGATAAAATCCGCCTCTCTACATTTCCTGCATCTGCAATATCGTCCAATGTTCTTGGAATGTTGTTTTGTCTGCATGAAGCATACAATGATGCAGAAATTAAAGAAGCCATAGTTCTGCCTCTAGTAAGTTTTGCACCTACTGCTTTTCTGTAAATATAGGCGGCATTTTCAACAACATTGTTAGGAACTCCAATCTTCGTTTTCATTCCATGTAAAAGAGTGAATGCTTTGCTTAATGATGAAGTCTTTCTGGATTTACTTCTTTGATCCCATGTACGAAGTCGATTAAATTCGTATTTGGTTTTACTTGACAAACTCTTTCCAGATGAATCCTTATCTGAGCCTATTACGGTAGATAATCCCTTATCAAACATTGTCAAGGATCCTCCAGGACCCGTTCTTGCATTTTTCATAAAATCTTCTGCACTGTAACTTCGATTTTCATTTGTTGTGTCGTCTAAGTTTTGCACTAAGACAAGCCCGCAACCCCCACAAAAAACTTCTCCTCTATCAGAATCAGTAATTACAGGGTAGGTTTTGCAAGTATCAAGTTGACACTTGACATCATAATCACTAGAATAATACGCTACCACTACTATCTCTTATGTGCATCCATCAGATAAAAGGAAATTGAAACCGGTAATTTTGAAAATGAAAATAGTTTTGAGTTACTAAAAATTCCTTGAAATTTTTCAAAAAATAAAACTTAGTTGAGATACATTCTACATTGTATTAAATGTTAAAAATAAAACAAAAAATATTTTTTGAAAAAACTATTTCTTAATTGAATCAAGAGAATGCCCACGATTAACAATCATTTGAATTACCGCATCAATTGGGTATTCAATTCCATGTTCTTCTTCAAAATGCACTCTTAATTTCTCAAGTAGTTCGAGGCTTTTTTCCCCTTCTAGAGAGAAATCACACTCAAAACCATATTCGTCACAACGAAGCTTAAGGGTCATCAGCGTGAGAAAATACTGAGCATATAAAAATCCTAGGTACGTCTTTCGTTACTCCTAAATTTTCTCTATCTATGTTAATCCTAAATAAAACTAAATTCTCAGATAGGAAATGAAAGGTCTAGAGTTTGTTTTTTTGGCAGCAGGGTCTGTTTTTGGAGCTTTTCTAAGATACAAAATTACCGAATCACCATTAATTTTCAACACTTTACCTCTTAACGTTTTGATTGTTAACGTAATTGGCGCTTTTATTTTAGGAATTTTTGTAATTTTATCTGAACAGTATAATTTGGATGGAAGGTATTCCTTGCTAGCTGCTGTAGGATTTTGTGGTTCATTAACTACAATGTCTTCTTTTGCACTTGATTCAAGTAATCTCTTGGATAACCAACATTATGGGGCTTTGGCAGTGAATGTTTTAGCAAACATAGGATTGTCTATCGGTGCTCTCATTGCTGGCAAATCTGTAATGTCAGCGATAGTAAACAGTTGATTAGTTATAGGGACTATATTGTTTGTAGACTTTGATTACAGACTCATGATACATTTTTTGTATATCTTCTTCAGTTGATACTGCAAGCTGATTTACAAGATCCGTAGCCGTAATAATTCCCACTACACTATCATTATCAATAACTGGTAATTTTCGAATATCTCTGGAGTACATTAAATCTGCTGCCATCAAAACTGTTTCATCTGGACTGGTTGCAATAAGTGGAGATGACATGATTTGTTTTACCGGAGTTGTAATCTGATAGGCATGAGCAACAATTTTGACTGCAAAGTCCCTATCTGTAACTATACCAACTGGAGTATTGTTTTCCATAACAATCACTGCGCCAACTTTCGCATCCTCCATCATTTTTGCTGCTTCATTTACAGTAATTTCAGCATCTACCGAAATTACAGATTTAGTCATAATATCCTTAACAGTTATTGATCTAGCATCTTGTTCCATACTGAATTGATTTGCATCTTCACATATTATAGAGATTTCCCTAATCTCATTAGTGAAAATCAATTCCTAGAATATAACCCAAATTCTTATCTCTGATATCCCTAAAACTTCTTAAATTCTCTTGAAACATCACTCCAATATGAAAAAAATTAAAAAAATTCTTGTCCCCTTGGATGGTTCCAAAAATTCCCTTCGAGGACTAGATGAAGCAATTTATCTTGCCAGGCAATGTCAGGCAACAATTACAGGTTTGTATGTGGTTCCCATGGCCAAACCCAAAACTAGTTCTCAAATTTCATATGTCGAAAAATATCTTCTCAACCACGCAGCAAAATTTATGTCCAAAGCAAAAAAACGCTCAGCACAAAACGGAATTCTCTTTGATGATAAAGTAGTATATGGCGATGAGGGTCCAAAAATCATTAATTTTGCAGCCAGTAAATCTTATGATATTATAATACTGGGTTCTAGAGGAATGAGCTCCCTCAAAGAGGCTTTCCTTGGAAGCACCTCTAACTACGTACTCCATAAATCTAAAATTCCGGTATTAATTGTGAAATAACTACACTTACCAAACAAATTTCGTAAGATGAAAATGGGGATCTTCTTTATTAGAATATAATTCCCGACCAAACCATGGCTCACACCTTTGTCAAGGATGTTATGATTAGCAATATTGCCACATTAGACTCTTCTTCAATGATAAAAGATGCAGCAAAATTAATGGATGAAAAGAACATAGGCTGTGTTATTGTAACCGAAAATAATCAACCTGTAGGAATTCTTACAGAAAGAGATTTTGTAAAAAGAATCGCATCTAAAGAAAAACCATTGACATCTCCTCTCAAAGATGTAATGTCCTCCCCACTAATTTCAATTGATCCTGATGAAACTGTTTGGGAAGCAGCAGAAGAAATGAAAGTAAACAATATTCACAAATTACCAGTAATAAAAGAAAATAAAATTACTGGAATAATAACAACCTCTGATCTAGTACAAATTTGCAGTGTTGGATCAGATTCTGAAATGAGAAGAATTTGTGATGAAATACTAACAAGAATGCAAAAGGAGTAATTAAAGAAAATTGGTTTATTCATATCAAGTAATAAAATTTCTAACAATTTCCTTTGTTCAGGGAACTCAGTGGTCACAATCAATCGGCGATAAAGGAATTCTGTATAAAGCTACCAAAGATCCATATTCTAAGATAATAATTCAATCTGTATCTGGTTCAAAAAAATTATTCCGTGTCCCAAAAGACAGAACAGTCATTGTTGATCAAGATACTGTTCACTTTTTAGGGGAATTATCCTGACTTTATCTTACAATCAATACTGGACACTTTGCATTCTCAGAAACTCTTCTACTGACACTTCCAAGGGTTTTTAATTTTCCAATTCCATGAAGTCCATGACTTCCAATTACTATTAATGAAATTTTTTTCTTTGATGCAAAATCTAGAATTTTACTAGAAATTTCCCCTTCAGAAATAACATATGATGCAGTAATTCCCTTTGATTCACATTTTTTCAATGCAATTTTTAACATTTTTTCGGTATCTGTTTTAACTGACTTTGACCATTTCTTTATTGCATTCTTTTCTTTTTTTGATTTGATTATGCCAAGTAATCCTGGGGGTGAAATATATCCCACATTTACAACTGAAAAAAGAATTATTTCTGAATCTAAATTATGAGCTAGCTCTGTTGCCCTTGTAAGGGCTTTTACGGAATATTTGGATCCATCATATGGAACTAAAATTTTGGTTAACATTTTGGAAAACATATTATCACTACTTTACAACTAACACCGGTATTTTGGACTTATGAACAATTGCATTTGCAACACTTCCCAAAAAGGCCTCTTTTAATCCACTCTGTCCTCTAGATCCAATTACAATAATATCGAATTTTCCTTTTCGTGACAATTCTTCAATTTCTACAGTTGGGCTTCCAAATATGATCTTGGACTTGAAAACAATTCCCTTCGTAGCACTTTTTGTTTTTGCTTCTTCCATGAATTTTTTAGCCTCTTTACTAAGATGAATTTGAAACGGCATAATTGCATCAGCTAGATTTCTGGGATAAATTGGTATGACATACAAACCTGTAATTGTTGCCTGACATTGCCTGGCAAGATAAATTGCTTCATCTAGTCCTCGAAGGGAATTTTTGGAACCATCCAAGGGGACAAGAATTTTTTTAATTTTTTTCCTTATCATTTCCTTCTTCACTTAATTTTATCATTTAATATCAGTTCAAGAATATCAGTTTTAATAACTATCTGATTAATTGATTTTCAAGAGTTTAGTTTAATATTCGTCAATTATATTTTTTTTATCATGAGAAAATCTCTTTACATGAATATTTTGGTTCCTTTGGATGGATCTGATTATTCTAAGAAAGCTCTTCTTCAGGCTTGTGATATGGCTAAAAATTATCAGGCTAATCTAATTTTGGTATATGTAGTTGATAAAACACGCTCTCTAAATTTATTGGATAAAAATGAATACTTGAAAATGCTTAGAAAATTTGGAGAAAAAGTTCTCATTAAAGGAAAAGAAACTGCTCAGACTAAAGGTATGGATGTAACTACTATCATGAAAGAAGGGAATGTAACAAATGAAATAGTAAAACTTGCGAAGAATAAAAAATGTAATTTGATTATTGTTGGAAGTAAAGGCTTGGGTGCAACAGCAAGATTTTTCCTTGGAAGTGTTTCAAATAAGCTTGCAAACAATTCTCCATGTTCAGTGCTGATTGTAAAATAGATTAAGCTTTTGCAATAGCTTTTACAATATCGGCCTTGGTAACAATTCCGACAAGTTTTGAATTTTTTACTACTGGCAATCCGCTAATCCTATTCCTTATCATTAACAATACGGCAACACTAACATCTTCATCTGCTTTTACTACAATTGGATTTGATGCCATAATATCAACGGCCTTAAAATGGAGAAGATGACTCATTTGGTTTACCTGAAAATCACTGAGATCTTTTTTTGTTCTATAATTTTCAACTTCTTTTGGATCCGCATACTGTGCAATCCAATGAGGTAATTTTGCAGGTACAAAATCTCGATAGGTAATAATTCCGACAGGAACTTTATTTCGTTCAATTACGATTCTGGATATTCTATTATGAATTAGTAAACTTTCAACATAAAGTAATGAATCTCCAGGCATTGCGGTAATTACTTTTCTAGTCATTATTTTTGAGACTTTTAGAGGTGCTATTGCATGTGTTAGAAAAATTGATGCAAGATCAGTTTTTGTAACTAATCCTTCCAAAACACCCTTCTTTCCTAAAACAATAATTGAACTTATTCTATGCCTTCTCATTAATTTAGCACAATCATAAATGGAAGCAGTTTGGTTTACAGTGAATAATTTTTTTGACATAAACCCTGAAACTTTGACAGATTTAATCGGCTTGTCTCCTAATGCATAGATGGTTTTTGCTATATCCTTTTCAGTAATAATGCCTACTGGACATTTTTTAGAATTTATCACCACTAATCGCTTTAAATTATGTCGAAGAAGAATTTCTCGGGCTTCGAGTAGGGATGTATTTGGAGTGATTGTTATAGTTTTTTTAATAATTATCTGGTTAAGTTCTGCTTTTTTTAATAACAATACAGTTTCTTCGGTTTTTTGGGTTAAATATATGAACTCAAATATCACGCATGAAAATCAATTTTGGAAATCTAGGGTTTTCTTTTAATTTAAAAATGGGTGCTGAATCAAATAAGAAAGATGATCACTGATACAATTTATGAGCACCTAGAAGATATTCAAACTACAAAAATTAAGAATTTTGTTTCAAAACCTACAATTATCGAATCAACAGATACACTTTCTTCTGTAATCAACAAAATTATTAAAAACAAGGCATATGACGCATTTTACATTAATAGAAAAAATACATTTTCTACAAATATTCTGTCGTTGCTTAATGCAAAAAATATTACTTCAATGAAGGTAGAACCCTATCTTTCCCCCATTCCTTATGTTTCTCCAAATGATTCTATACAAAAAGCATCTCACATAATGACTCATTATAGAACAAGAGAAGTTCCTGTTGTCAGTCAAAATAAAATCATTGGAGTGGTAACTGCAAAAAAAATAATCAAACTACTTTCCTCTAAGGACAACAAATGGATAAAAGCAAATTTGATTTATACTCAAAATCCTGTTACAGTTACATCAGATGAACCTCTCAGTACTGCAAAACGAATAATGATAAGTAAGAAAATAGATCATCTTCCAGTACTCAACAAAGACAAAATAAAACAAGTTTTAACATCATCTCATCTCATTGAGACAATAATCCCAAAAGAAAGCTTAGGTCGCTTATCTCGCGGTGCTAATAGAGTTCATAAATTAGAATCAAGAATCGGAAATATTGGTAGTACAAGAGTCCCTCAATGTTCCCCTAATGACGACTTGAATAAAATTTTAAAATTAATGTTAAAAACAGACACAACATGTTGCCTAGTAAATCTATGGGATAATCTACAAGGAATAATTACATTCAAAGACATACTTGGATTATTAGCAACAAAAATAGAAGCACAAATTCCATTATTCATAGTTGGAATGCCAGAAGATCAAGGCGATATCAAATTAATTACTTCCAAATTTGAAAAAACCCTCAAAAGATTACAACAAACTTATTCTGAAATCCATGAAGCTAGAGTATCTATTAAAAAACAAAGAAGTGGTGGAAAAAAAGAAGGCAAATTCGATGTAACAATAATGATTACTACATCCCATCATACTCCATTAATTTACAAATCTCTAGGCTTTGATCTTGGTGAGGTTTTAGAAGATCTTAGTCAAAAGCTATTGAGAAATCTTTCCAAAAAAGCAAAACGAAGATCAAAGACAAGTATTAGAAAAATGGGTTTACCAGTATTCTAATTATGCAAGTTAGCAAAAAATCTACTAAAGAAAGCGTATTACTTGTAGGATTTCCTAGTAACGGTCTGGTAGGTACATTTACCATTTCATATTTGGTTCATCATTTAAAGATGAAACAGATAGGTGAAATTGATCATCCAGATCTTCCTCCAACATTATTTGTCGAAGACGGTGAAATTCTTCCCCCCATCCGAATCTATAAAAAAAATAATCTTTATGTAATCATGTCAGATCTTCCTTTTGATCCCTTTGTGGCATATGATTTTGCTCAATCAATATTAGAATACTGCAAAAAAAATCAAATTAAAAAAATAATCATCACTAGTGGAATGGAGACTGTAAACAGAGACCCTAAGGCACCAAAAATTTTTGGATTGGTTACTCACCAATCACTAGAAAAATTACTCTATGATTGTGGAATCTCTAAGTTTTTGGCAGGATCTATTTTTGGAACCGATGCAGCTATGATTACAGCCTTTAGAAAATCAAAAACCCCTGCCCTAATTTTGTATGCTGAATGCCATCCTTTTTTCCCAGATCCAGAAGCTTCAATTGTAGCAATCACAACCCTTGCCAAAATACTAAACGTCAAAGTAGACACCACTGACATAAAGAAGAAAATTGAACGATTACGCATTCAGCATAGAAACTTAATGGAAGAAACCATTCGTTCCCTACAACAGCAGCAACAGGAAAAACAACCGGGAAGAGCCCCCCAAATTTATAGGTGATTTTATGGTTGAAAATAAAGATGAGTATAAAATTAGAACTTTACAACCAGCTTTTAGCTCCTTACTAAATGATGATATCGAAAAACAAATTCTCTCCCCTTTATCTTGTTTAAGAGAATTTGGGAGCAATTGGTTGCTAGAATTTGATCTTCCACTAGTAAATAAAAAAGATATTAAAATCACATTTAATGGAAACGCGATTTCTGTCGAAGCAAAATTAAAAGAAACTTATTCTGAAGAAAAATTAGGAATTAAAACTAAATTCGAGTATTTTAAAAAAACACTGACACTTCCAGGTAAAATTGATAGTAAAAAGACAAAGGCCAAATTTACTAAAGGACGATTAACTATTACAATACCAAAAGAGATTTCAGGTCATAAAATCAAAATAGAATAATTATTTGAAAAACTGATCAATTTGATCTCTATACTTTACAGTAATCTTTCCAAATTCAGTGAAATCCTCTGCACTTGGATACTTTAGTCTCATTGCATATTGATTTACAAAAATTGAAACTGCACTACCTACTATTAGGTTGTAACATGCATCGGCTAAATTTTTTGAATATGGAAAAGCAACTTTGATAAAAGGCAAGTATGCTTCCGTCTGTGAAATCATTAAGTTGATCTGTTTTTCTACATAATCCTGAACATCTTCTGGAATTGGCATCTTATCACTAATAGTATAACCTACTAAATAAGCACTTTATTTTTTACTTGGATTTAAGATACGATTTGTTCAAGATATCGTTCTTTTCCTTTTCTACTTCTTGGAAGACATCGTAGTTGCCTATTACAACAAGGACATGTAATTCCTTCATAATCTACAAAAACTTCACAATAGTTACATCTTTTTTGTCCAGCAGCATATCTTCCTATTCTCGGGGGTTTTTGTGCTTTGTAATTCTTACATTTACCAATACAATATGTCATCATTTACCACTTGTCCTAAAATTTGGTTCTGATAATATTATATCATAAATTCTAATCTCACAGTTGATAATTACCTTGGGGAATAAATAACAAAATTTGTTAAAATACATGAATTTGATATTAAAACTTAAAATTCTTGAAAATTTAATTTATAATACAATTAGTGGAGGAAAAAACTAATGGAATTAGATAGAAAAATTTTTGGAAAAATTACCACTAAAGAAATTATTGGAGCATTTCCACCTGCAATACCTGATACAAAAAATTTGCTAGATACTGAATTAAATCAATTAACGAACCAACTTGAATCACATACTAAAGAATACTTGGAAAAATTATTAGAGGATCAAGAAATTGCAGGAAAGCACGTTAATAGTAGACCAGGAGCTATGGCTCTTGCTCAAGATAAAATCAGACTATTTACTGAATATAATCAAAAATATATCCAAACCATAAAAAACAAACTTAAAACTTAAAAGAATTATTTTAGAACTATTTTTGGGAATCCTCTGGTGGTTTCTTAATAAATCCTCCCTCTTTTGGATCTGGAGGAGGAATCTTTTTTGATCTACTCAAACCAATAGTTGTAATTATTACAGATGATAATATTATGACAAAAACAATTTGGGAATAAATCTCAGCATTTGGCAATCCTAATGTTAAGGGAAAAGTTGCTAGAACTGCTGCGGCTAAACCTCTTGGAATCATCGAATAGGTTACTCGTCTATCCAACAACGAAAATCTTTTTGTGAGTGTTAATTTTGCTACGATTATCCTTCCAAAATAAATTAAAATTGTGATTCCAATTCCAATTATTACATATTCGTATTTTCCTATACTTGCCATTAATCCTACAAATACAAAAAAGAACACTCTAACCAAAAATGTCAGCTGGTTGTGAGTAGGATCATCAACTTCAATTCTGGGAAGTTTGAATTTTAAAATTCTTGCAAGATGCTTCTTATTTCCTAACATTAACCCAAATACCAAAGCTGTAAGGGCACCTGATTCTCCTAACGAATTTGCTAAGAAGAATAACAAAAACAAAATTCCTAATGTAAGCATATAGGAGTGTTGAGCGTTACTAAGTTTAGTTGAAACATACATCCAAGGAATTCCAACTCCAAAACCTAGTACCAGCCCAACAACAACTGATCTTCCCAAAGTTTCTTGCAATACCTGAAGATCGAATTGTCCTACAAGAATTGCACCAAATAAAATAAAAGCAACAATTGTAGATAGAATATCTGTCAAGGCAGATTCAAAACTAAGCATATTTTTTGTCTCCTCAGATATTCTGATATTTCTGACAAGACCAAATACAATTGCCGAACTGCTTCCACCTACAATTGAACCAAGCAGAATACTCTCTAACCAGGACCAGTCTAGAAGATAATGTACAGCAACAGTAGTAATTGCCACTGATAAAACAAAACCTAGAATAGCTAATGTAAAAGCAAAATGAGCTGTTTTTACCATATGTTTAAGATCTAGATTTAATCCACCATCAAACATGATGATTATCAAAGCCAGTGCCGCAAAATATGGAACAATCTGTATTACAGCTTCGGGTTGAATAATTCCAAAAATTGGTCCAATTATTACTCCAAGCACCATCAAAAATGCAACATCAGGAATTCCAGTTTTTTTGAAAAAAGCCTCACCAGCAACTCCAAAAAAAATCACAACTCCGGCTGCCAACAAAATTACATGAGCAGAAGCTATGGGCCCATCTTGACTTAGAGTCCCAAGGAAACTTTCAAATTCATTTATCTTTTCTAAAATAAAATTAGTATCAAAATTACTTAAAGATGGAATATCTCCCAATTGTCCTCTAATTAGCTCAATTATTCCAAAAAAAATCGGATTCATACCTTTTTGCTCTAAATTAGGATCTATTAAAATCTCAATCTATTGATCTGGATTGATTCAGCCTTAATTTTTTAGAACACATTAAATTTTAGCTTGGAATCTTATATGATTATGAGCGCAACTGAGGAGCTTAGAGCAGATCATGATCAAGTTCGTCGTCTTCAAAAAATAATTGAAAAATGTGCTGAAAAAATAACAAATGGATCAAATATACCATTTTCAGACATTGAAAAAATCACAATAGTCATCTATGAGTTTGTAGATACCATTCATCATTCTAGAGAAGAAAACTCCTATTTTCCCTGCGTAGCAAGTTATGATACCCTAAAAGAAGAAATTCGAAAATTTATGATTGAACATGAATTTGGAAGAAATATTGCACGTGAAATCACAAAACACCTACAAAGATGGAAAAAAGGAGAAGACGCAAGAGAGCCAGTCTCTAGATTCTTGAGAACATATTCGGTATATCTTTATGATCATCTTAACAAAGAAAACAAATTTTTTGACCAAGCCGAAGCTGAAGTTCTATCAAAGGAAGAAGAAATTGAGATGTATGAACAATACAGATCGGTAACGGCAATAACAAAAAAGAAAGAAGATATGATTAAAGAAATTGATTATTTAGAAAATCGACCATGGTTTCAAATTTAACGTAAGCTCTTTATGTCTAATTTCTCACAAATACTTACATGAAACCATTTGTTCTTTGGATGACTGGTCTTCCTTGTTCAGGTAAGACTACGATCGTTAAAGATTTGCAAAAAGACATTCCTAATTTGGCAATGCTCGATGGTGACGAACTAAGAGAATGGTTCTCGCCTAAGGATTTTTCAAAAGAAGGAAGAGATGAGCATAACAAAAAAGTTGCTCATTTAGCTAAACTTTTGCTAAAACACGGTGTTCCAAGTGCAGTCTCTTTAGTTTCTCCATATCTAGAAAATAGAGAAAAAGCAAGGGAGATTATTGATGCAGGTGATCAATTTGCAGAATGCTACATAAAATGTTCACTAGCAAAATGTGAAGAAAGAGATGTCAAAGGTATGTATGCAAAAGCAAGAAAAGGTGAGATCAAAGGATTTACAGGAATTGACGATCCTTATGAAGCACCAGAAAAAGCAGATCTTGTAGTGGACACAGAAAATGAGCCTCTTTCACAGAGTGCAGAAAAAGTTAAGGAATTCCTCAAAGGAAGAAATCTAATCTAATTTTTTAAATTCTTCCAATATTTTATTATGAATTAGACCATTGGTCACCAAAATTCCATTTTGATGATTTACAATTTCATTATTGTAAGTAATCTCATTTCCTAACATATCTGTCATTTTACCACCAGCCTCATTAATAATACAATGTGAAGCAGCAGAATCCCATTCTTTCATTTTATTTGTAGTAGTGATATATGCCTCAGCCTCACCAGAACTAATTTTTCCAACCTTCAATGAGCTCCCAATACTTGTAAAATTTTCAATTCCTAATTTTTCTATAAACATTTTCTCTCTATCCGATAGATGATGTCTAGAACCAACTGCTCTACATTTTGACAATTCAGAAATTTCTGTTACTGAAATTTTTTTCCATTGCCCTTCTGAATATCTAAATGCACCATTATCTTTTTGAGCAGCAAAAATGGTTTCTTCTGTTGGCCATCCAATTACACCTAAAATTGGCTTTTGATCTTTAACTAAAGCTATCATAACTGTAAATTCCCCAGTTTTATCAATAAAATCTGAAGTTCCATCTAATGGATCCACAATCCAAATTGTATCTTTCGATAATCTACTTTTATCATCCTTATCTTCTTCAGACAAAATCTGATAGGATGTTTTAGATAGAATACTCTTGATTATTTCATTACTTTTTACATCTGCTTCTGTAATGGGAGAGTTATCATTCTTGGTAGAAGTTTGATATTTTTCTCCATAGATTTCTAAAATTGCACTTCCTGCCTCTTTTACTGCCTGTAATGCAATATCCATCTCTGGAAATTTATTTGAAATTGGAATATCATACAATCCTATTACCTATGTTGTCAGCTCAGGCTTTAAAGTCCATGCTACTCCAAGCATGATAAATGGAATTGATAATATTCCAATAATAGATAATATTGTATTTAGTTGAGAGTCTGAAACTGCTGGATTATTAATTATCCAAGGAAGAGGTAAAGTAACAACTACCCATATGATACCTAGCAAAATAATTAATTTTGCTTTCTTTTTCCTATCAGTCATCACATCTTCTACAATTTGGGGAATATTAAACTCATGTGAATTTATTTTGTAGATTGTCCTCCATCCACGGCAAAAATAGCCCCCGTAGTCCACGAGGAATCTTCGGAAGCTAAAAACAAAATAGATTTTGCAACATCCTCTGGAGTTCCTATTCGTCCAATAGGATGATCGTTATCCATAAATTCTCTGTCTTTTCCGGTTTTTAAAAATGGCTTAGTCATATCAGTATCAACTACGCCAGGACAAACACAATTAACACGAATTTTATTTTTTGCATATTCTAATGACCAACACTTAGTCAATGCAATTAAAGCCGCTTTTGAAGCAGAATATGCATCAGCATTAAATCCTTCATATGCCTTTAATCCTGCATCAGAGGACACATTAACAATTGTACCAGAAGTTTTTTGCAGGTAAGGTATTGAAAATTTTGTGAATCTGAATTGCCCATTCAAATTTACATTTAGGACTTCATTCCACTCTAATTCTGAAATTTCATGTAACTGTTTTATCTTGGGCAAAACACCTGCGTTATTCACCAAAATATCTAATCTCCCAAATTTTTCGACTGTTTTCTCTACTACTTTTTCAACTTCCTCCTCCTTAGTTATATCCGCCGAAATGGGGAAAACATCAGTAAGTTGATTTGATGCATTCTCTAACTGGTCTACATTTTTAGAAGTAATTACAACTGTTGCTCCATTTTTTGAAAATATTTTAGCAGTTTCAAAGCCAATACCTCTACTTCCACCAGTAATTATTGCAACTTTTCCGTCTAATCTCAATAACTATTCCCTAGAATTTCGTAATTTATACCTCTTCCAATTTTTTTAATGCTATTTCCATTTGAGAAATTTTTGTCTCATTTACAAAATAAAACATTAATCATTTGTTCTATCTTTTTTAAAAAAATTATAAAACTATACAATTTTTTTTTCTAAATCATAAATAGTAAAAACAACTATGACGATTAATGCCGAAGGACATCAATCCTATCGACTAAAGATGCGTGGCTCCGCAGAACGAAAAAGGCAATCAGGCTTTCAAAGACCTGACAACGAGAGGAAATCTCTCATAGTTCTGCAGTAAGGGGGCACGCCTTTTAATTTTCAATAAGATATACTGATACACTTCCCATTACATTTCCATTAGGATGGATCTGAATGAAAATTTCCTGAAAAGATGCAACACTAATGGATTTTTCTCCATTGTAATCCCATGTATAATATTCAGAGATTCCCGTTTCGTGTAATGTACCATTCAATTTGAAATCTTCCTCAAAATCAAAATCTTCCCCTTGCAAAGATATTGATAAAATCTGCGGGCTGTCTCCGTTCGGAACAAACCTGAAAGAATAGTTTCCTTCATTTAACTCAAATTTATCAGAATACACTCCTTCATTATATTGATCAGGGTCAGCCAGTGTTACATGGAAAACAGTTTGATCTTTTTTATCAGAATCAGTTCCTTGAGATACAGCAATAATTATAATTATTATTACCACTACAGGGATAATTAGAAATTTTTTATTCATCTAGACAAAATGAATTGCAATAATAAAAATAAATTTCTAATCGAGCCTAAGTAACTTGAAATTACTCACCGTATGTTGTTCTGGTTAGCCAAATTTGGTTTACTGTGAAGCAATTTTTACACAGGAAATTAAGTATTAATTTTCAAATCAATACTATTGACACAACTTAAGGATAAATGGACTAAACAACCTCAGCCAAGCATATCTGAGAAATTCAATGATTTAATCAAACCAAAAGGTCCACTCAAACCTCGAGTTCAGACTGCAATCAAAAAACTAAGTTTACAAATTTCAAAGTTAGATAACATGTTAACCAAATTACAAGAACGAGATGGTAAATTATTTCAAAGAATTGTGGAGGCCACTCAAAAACATGACACTCAAACAAGTAAAGTCTTATCAAATGAATTAGCTGAAGTAAGGAAAGTTACAAAAATTTTAAGCAATGCGAGAATTGCTCTAGAAAGAATAGAATTAAGGTTGACTACAACCAATGACATTGGAGATACTGTGATGACAATTATGCCAACCATGGGATTGATGAAAAATCTGAAATCCTCTCTTGGAAAGATAATGCCTGGAGCAGAACAAGAAATTGGTCAAATGGCAGATATGTTAGGTGGATTTATGACTGAAAGTTTCGCTGGCGATGGTGCCTTTGGAATTGATGAATCAACAAATATGGAATCAGACAAAATCCTTCAAGAAGCAGCTGCAGTTGCTGAAAATTCCGCCGGGGACATGTTCCCATCTGTACCAGCATCTACTAGTTCCACAGAAACTTCATCGTCAAAATTTTATTAAAATTTAATTTTTCCAGATTAAGACTCTAATGACTCTCTTGATTCTTTAATTTTCTTAACTCTGTCCCCTTCATTATCTACTATTCTATCAATACCAGATAATTTATCTTTCAGAGTATTGATCAAAGATCCCACTTCATCGGCCTCATTTTCTACCTCTTGCCGTTTACGTGCCAGATCCTTTATGCCTTGATTTTCTTCATCGATATAGGCACTAACTTTTTCTAATTTTTCTTTGAGATTTTTGATATCAACGGACTCTTCTTCGATATCCTTTTCCAAACTTGTCCTTTTATCCTTCAAATTTTTTATCATTAAACCAACATAATCAATTGCTTCATCTAACTGCGCACGCTTATTCATGAGATCTCCAATGCCAATATCGCTTGAATTCTCTGAGAGACTCTCTGCCCTGGGTTCTTCCTTAGACTCGGAAGGTTTTTCCTCTACCATCTCCCCACCTTCATCTTGATTTTTGAACTTGTCAAACAATTTATAATTTCTTTATAAAATTATAATAAAAAGTTATTATGTATACTCAAAACTGACCCAATGAATGATTTTTTGTTAATAAAAAAAGAAAAAAATGGTAATTATATTACCAAACCTGAATTTCTAACCTTTTGATCATACTCCGGAGTTTTCATCGATTCAGAGGTTAAATTTCCAAATTGCAGAAGTTTGAAATTCTGATTCACTTCAGGACTCTGACTGGAATTCATAAATGCATAGGCAAATACATTTTCTTTGTCAGATTCGGTCATTTTACCAGAAAATATGACTCGATAATCCAGATTCTCTTGGGATGGACTCTTAGTAAATTTGGTATCAGAACTATTAGATTTTCCACTCAATTTGAGATCCAATTTCCCCTCGGATAAATTCAAAGTCCCATTTACGGAAATTTTCCAATATTTATCCCCAATTTTGGAAACTTTTCCATCAAAAAGAACTATTCCTGATTGGTATGCCTTGTATTTCAGGTATGACCAACCAGATGTATCTTCCAAAGAAAGAATTCGCTTCAAGTCCTCATCACTGGTATCTTTTGGTAAAACTAACTCCATAACTTCTAATTTCCCATCTACCATTCTTTCAGTCAGAATGGTTCTAATCTCATCTGAAGGCAAATTATCTGGAAGATCATGTTGAATTTCTTCAAATTGTAGATTTTCTTCACTTTCTGCATGAGAGTAGCTTACTCCTAACGATGCTGTTGATAACATCACCAACATTGCCACTACTCTGATGGTATTATTCTGGAATTTTCTCATTGCAAGTCAATAACTCGAATTATAGTTTAGGAATGGTAATGAAACGTCCTGTTCCTAATATACAAAAAATCACAAAAACAGGAAGAAAATCATCTATTTTTCTTAATTTTACCAAAAATCTATTTTTCATAATTTTTTGAAAAAATACGGAATTTTGTATCAAAAATATAGGCACAAAAAACTTCTAATTTTTCCTCCCCCAACAAAAATCTCTGAAATTCATCATTTTTTGATATCAATTTGGTGTTCCGCTTTGTGTTCCGCTTTGAAGTTTCAAAATATTCCTCATAAACAAACTATTGCTATACTTTAGCATGTCAAAACAACAATACAGGTCCGAAATGGGCATAATGGGTGATATCCTAGACGTTACCGCAAACGGTGGTCGTGAAGGAATCATTATATCTGCAATATCTCGCAAAGCCAACCTATCTCACTATGCAGTACTAGACAAATGTGAGAAACTGGTAGAAGCTGGCTTAGTCGAATCCGTCAAAAACGATAGAAATAGAGTCTTTTTGATAACTGAAAAAGGACTTCAATTTTTTCAGGAATTTAAGAGATTCCAGGGACTCGTAGAAAGCATGAATTTAAGGTATTAACCATTGAACCCCGAAATCGTACCATTTCATAGGAAAGAACCTCTCGTAGATGATGGAATGCTTTTTGTAAGGACTGAAGGTATCGTCAATACAATGCTTAGGACCCCCCTAATTCTTGCTGGCTTAATAGTTATGGCCATTGGGATGCCACTACAGACCTCATTCAGCTCTACTAGAACTCTAGATTTAATCATGTATTCAGATGGTTCTACACACATTTCTACTCAAATTGACGTAGATACATTATCACCTGATTTTCAGATTGACTTGTTTGGTCCATCAGTTGATAACTTTGTCGCAGTAGCTGAAGATGGATTTTTACTTTCAAGTGAAGTAATAGAAAATAAAGCTATCATCAATACTTTGGGCTCATCAAGCATTACTGTTGACTATGATATTCATGATTTAATTTCTAAAGAAGGAAGAGTTTGGACTTTTTCATTTGATTCTCCTTCTGATTACACTCTTCTTATGCCCTCAGGTTCTATTATTGTTGGAATGAGTACAATTCCCAATAATATGGAAATTATGGAGGAACAAACTAAATTAGACTTATCAAATGGCCCAACTGAAATTAATTATATTCTTGGTACACCTCTACCTGTTGATACTCCACCTTCCACAACACCTCCTGCTACAGAAGACTATACAATACCAATTATTGTCGGAACAATCGCAGCAGCAGGAATTGCCGGAGCATCAATAGTCATAAAGAAAAACAGAACTAAAACTTCCAAAACAATTCAAGAGGAAGTTACACCAGAACAACCACCCAAAGAAAAATCTGTAGATCCACAAAAAATCTTCGAATACAGACCAGATATGCGAGAAGATGATAAAAAAATTATAAAATTTATCTCTGAAAATGGTGGACAGGTTTTTGAAAGTGAATTAAGAAAAAAATTCCTTCAGCCAAGAACAACAATGTGGAGAGCCGTAAAACGATTAGAAAGACTAGGAGTAATTGAAATTACCAAAAAAGACTTGCAGAATCTTGTTACTCTGAGAGAAGATTTGGAGGAAGAAGAATGAAATCAATAAAAATTCTGGGATTACTAATTTTAGTGGTAAGTTTAGCCGTAGGTGGCATAACCAACCCTGTATATGCCCAAAATGACCCTGAAATTTTAGTTAAAATAGCTAAAAGAGCTCAAGATCAAATTCAAAAACAAATCACTGACGACACTTCCCTAACATTACAAGAATTATTTCAACAAGGCAAAAACAAGGTTTCATCTTTAGAAACGTCTATTTCAAATAATGACATTACGTCTGCAAAAGAAGATTTTCTATCAGCAATGAAGATCTTTAGTGAAGTTTCACGACAATTAACAACTCAAAACTCACAAACTCAAGCAACCAACAAATCTACTGTAAACCCCTCAAATGATCTTCTAAGACTGTATACATATGTAAATAATTTAAAGAACATTGCTAAGAATCACAACTCTCAGATAGACTTTACTTCTCTGGATGGATTGTTTGTAACTGCCAAAGATCAAATTCAAAATAATCAGTACAGTCAAGCCTCAGAAACAATACATGAAATTAAACAATCTATTATAGAAATCAACGCAGAACTCCGTGAACAGGCTTCACAAAAACAACTTACTCGTGCTCAAATGTTTGCCCAAAAATATCTAAAACAAATTGACAGATTAATTGAGCATTCTCAAAACACTGGGACATCTAAGGAAATTATTGAAAAATTAGAATCTGCCAGAGAAAATCTTTCGATAGCATCTAACCCATCTGAGGTAATAAAACAAGTCAGAAATATCATGCTACTTCAACAGCAATTTGAACTTACAGAGAATAAACTTCTTGAATTAAGAGTTATGCAAATTGAAACAACATTGAATACCTTGTCAGATTCTGAAGTAGATGAAAACACCGTTATGGAATTGAAAGAATCTCTTCAAGAAATAAGGACCAGTATTTCAAAAAGTGATTTTGAAGAAGCAAACGAACTTCTAAGATCAATCACAGTAACCCTTGATCAGATTCAAATCTAGTCACAATTTATCATAAACTTCATATACATTTTCCAAACAGCATTGAGCATGGCTTCTAAACAAATTACTGTCGGAGTGGGAATTCCAATGATAGTAGTTGGAGCTTTGATGGCATGGTTATGGGCTCCTTTAGAAGGAGAAATGCAAAATACCGTTGAATTTGTGGGAAGTCTTATTGGAATTTTAGGCGTTGTATTTTTCATATCAGGACTGTTCTATGCAAAAGAACCTGTAATACAATAACAAAAGCCCATTGAATAAATAATGAAAAAAATTACATCTATTGCTTGAAAGTAAGATTATTTGAAATTTTTACCTCAGTAGAAGGAGAAGGAATTCTTTACGGAACAAAAACTCTTTTTGTAAGATTGGCAGGGTGTCCCTTTACCTGTTTTTATTGTGATACTAAAGAATCCTTGCCACTTGATTCTGGTACTGAATACAATCTAGATGAAGCATGTAATCTTATTGATTCAAATCTAATAAAGCAAACATACAAAGTTAATTTTACAGGTGGAGATCCCTTACTCCAATATCAAGCCGTAGCAGAACTGGCTAAACACGTTCAAAGCAAAAAAATTCCTACATATCTTGAGTCATCTTGCTTTGATTCAAAAAAGTTTGATCATGTTCTTCCATTTATCGATATTGTCAAGATTGAATTTAAAACTAAAGATTCTGAGTTTGTTGATTCTGAACACTATGAAAAATTAATCACAAATGCAATAGAATGTCTTAAATCTTCTGTATCGACAAAAAAAATTACTTACATCAAAATAGTTGTAAGCTCTAAAACAAATCTCAATGACTTTACTAATTTAGTTACAACCATTTTCAATTCTATTTCTAAAAATCAAATTAACGGATTTGTAATACAACCAACCTATGGAATTGCAGAACCCTCCTTAGATCTACTTCTAGAAATGTATGATACTGTCTATCCATTTTACAATGAAGTAAAAGTGGTGCCTCAGTTACACAAATTCATGGGAGCCCCATAAAATTACCACTACGTAAAAAAACTGATTAGGTTCAAATACTAGAAAATTTCTCTCAGATTATCCAATGGATCAAGAACGTGTTAAAAAACTGGTCAGAGAATTAATTATAGAAATAGGAGAAGACCCTACAAGAGAGGGTCTAAAAGATACTCCAGCCCGAATAGGCCAAATGTACCAAGAAATTTTTGGTGGCTACGAATCTGACTCTGAATTGTCCGTACAATTTTCAGAAGATTCTGATACCGTTGTAGCCAGAGATATTCAATTTTACTCAATGTGTGAACACCACATGTTACCATTTTTTGGTAAAATCCACATTGCCTATTCTCCAAACGGAAGGGTTTTTGGAATTTCCAAATTAGTACGATTAGTAGAAAAATATTCAAAAAGACTTCAAATTCAAGAACGACTAACAAAAAACATAGCTGATGAATTATTTTCTCAAGGAGTAAAAGGAGTTGTAGTGGTTGCAGATGCTGAACATTTGTGTATGCGAATGAGGGGAGTACGAAACGATGCTACTCTGACTTCATCTGCTTATAGAGGAATTTTTGAAAATAAGGAAGAAAAAGAAAGCATTATGGCAATGATAAGGAAACGTCCCTCAACTTCTTCATTTTAGGATCTCAAAAATTAAATAATCATTATTTTTAACAGCATCTATGGTTGCTCACGACAATATCCATATCCCAAACGAGTCATTCCCAAACTGGATTTGGTATACAATTGAAGCTGTGATTGTAATAGTAATTTCATTTGCAGTTTCATTCAAGGTTGCTGAATCTTTTGATGTATCCCCAGAAATAGGAAATTGGATATTAACTGGAACATTTGGAGCATGCTTTCTAATTTGGTATGTCATCATACGTGGTCTTGTACTAAAAAAGAAGATTCTTCAAAATCGTTACTAATCATTTTGCATACTTTGTTTTATCTTTAATTCCAGATTTTTCAAAAGCAATTTTTCTATTATTACAAGACTCACATGTACCACAGTGATATTTCCCACTGGAATAACAACTCCAAGTTTTGAAAATGGTATCTCCAATAGCTTTGTAACCTATTTTTAGCAAATCACTTTTTGAAAGACCTCCTTTGTATGGAGACCACACTTCTATCTTTTGTCTCAAACCCTTTTTGATTCCATCAATTTCTCCCTCATTAAAGGAGGATTCTAATTTTTTTGAAAAAATAGGCCTACAATCAGGATAATTCTTGTCTCCAGTATGGGCTCCATATGCAACTAACTTGGCATTAAGAGTAAATGCCCATGCAGATGCAATGGAAAGAAAAACTGCATTTCTAATTGGAACCACAATTGAATAATCAAATTTGCTTGGAATCTTCTTTTTTGAGCTAGTTAACACATTTGAATTTCCGTAAAGCTGCTTCATGAAACTAATATCGACAATTTTGTGCTGTTTTAACCCTAATTTTTTTGCAAAAGATTTTGCAGCAATAATTTCTCTATTGGCTTTTTGACCATACGAAAATGAAATCCCATATAACTCATATTTTGATTTCAAATAGGATGCAACACAGACAGAATCTATTCCACCACTAAATACTATCACTGCTTTTTTCATTTAATTTTCTCCAAATTATTTTTTAATTTTGGCACCAACACTTGGTTTGCAAATAATTGTTTCACACCTGGTTTTTGAGGATTTAAAACCTCTAGTCATGGCCAAACTTATCTTTTTAAGATCTGCAGACCTTTCAGAAAAAGCAATCACGGATGGTCCTGCACCACTAATTGTCACTCCTAGAGCACCAGCTTTTAGCGCATTTTCTTTTACCTTCTTAAAACCTGGAATCATATGTTGTCTTGCAGGTTCAACAATCACATCTTGTATTGAAGTACCAATTAATTTTGCATCCTTATTCATGAATCCAGCAACAATTGCAGTAGCATTGGATAAATTTACAATACTATCTTTTAGACTAATTTTTTTTGGGATTACTCCTCTGGAAACTTTGGTTTTCTTTTTTGGAACCTTTAGCTTTGGAACAGCTATACACATACGAAGATTGGTTGGTGGGTCTATTTTGATTATATTCAAAGGATTGGTTTTTACAATTACAAATCCGCCTAAAACTGAAGCTGCAACATTATCATAATGAATTGAACCTGCACTGGCTTTTTCACCAATACCTGCAAATTCTACAAGTGAATTGTCATCTAGTTTAAGGCCATACAATTTGTCAAATCCTACTGCAGCTGCAGCAGCTGAGGCTGCACTGCTTCCCATTCCATATCCTGCAGGAACATTTTTCTTAATTTTAATTTCAATTCCATCCTTCGTCCGAAATTTTTTAATCATATTTTTAACGACTAAACCGGCTGTATTCTTATCAGGATTAGTTGGTATTTCATCGGCAGTAACTATACTGACTTTCTTTTCTTTTGTTTTTGTCAAGGTAATTTCATCATAAAAGGCATTTACTGCCAATCCAAATACATCAAACCCTGGACCTAAATTTGCAGTAGAGGAGGGTGCTACAACTGTTATTTTTGATCTCATCTAATCTTCTACCTCCTCTCCCAAATTAAGAATTCTGCTCAATGCACCTTCTAAATTAACAAGACCATCTCCAGTTAAATTTGAAATTGGAATCAATCCTTGTGCAAATCCACTTAGATTTAACCCTCGTAAAATATTTGTAGCCAAAGTATAGGTTTCACCATCTGCCTCAGCTGCTAATGAATTTTCTAGCGATCTTATGTTACTTGACCATTGAATAATCTCTTTTAATTTTTCACCTATTACATCAGTTTTTGTGATTGTGTTTATAGTTGGAAGATTAAGACGCAATCTGATTGAGGTAGCCAACAAAGCAAGAGATACAAAATTAATTGGAGTGGTTATCAATGCTCCATCAAATAAGAAAATGTTTGTCTTTTCCTCAGAGGTAATATTTTCTACAATAAACCTGCCACTAGATCTATAAGCAAATAATTCTATTTGACCAGGTGTGTCTACTAACAAATAATCAGGATTCACTCTTTCAACTTCGTTTCTAATATCATCAATTTTAGAAGCAATTAGATCATTTGCCATTACGAGTGCCCCATTTGGACCTAAATCATAATTTTTCATCACAGAAACAATGTCAACATAATCACGCACATCAATATCGCATGTGTAAGGAACATTTTCAACTCCAGGATCTAAATTCAATGAGGCAACAAAAGCGCTATTTTGTGTATAGTAATCATATAGCTTTGAGGTTAGTAGTGATTTTCCTGATCCTGCAGTTCCAGTAATAAAAATTGTTTTCAATACCGTCTAATTTTCCTATGTTGGCTTATATTTCAAACTAGATGTAGGCATAAGAAATCCAGTCACGAAATTGGGTCAACTTTCATATTTGATTCTATAAAAAAACTCACAAATGAATTGGAGAATAATTGCCATCCCAGCTACCCTTATACCAATTCTATTCATTGCCCTGCAATTTGATATAAAAATTGAGGACGTCTTAGCTATTGGAATTTTTCCATTTGCAATGGCAGTAGTAGCAATGATGATAAAACTAGGAATTCAAGGAATAAAATTTGCATACATTGCACAAAAGTATCTAGGAAAATTTGATTCGTTTTGGAAATTAACTGGAGTAAGAGTAGGAAGTGAATTCATAAAGTTTACAACTCCAATGTTTGTTGGAGCAGAATTCATAATAATTTACTACCTACACAAAAAAGGCGTTCCACCTTCAAAGTCAACTTGGATTGCTATAATGGATATAGTTACAGAAGTTTTTGCTGCAGGTCTTTTGTCTATAATGGCAGGAATTATCGCTTTAATGCATGGTGCGTATGTAGTAGGTGCAATTATTCTAACTACAAGTATATTCGTTACAACACTATGGATGGTTTTATTTTTCTTATCCTCAAAGAGAATCTTTCAACTCCCAAAGGGGATTTCTCTCTTAGTTAGGAAATTTGGCAAAGAAAAAGGTGAAAAAATTGTAGATAAAACAAATTCTTGGATGGAAGAAGTCTGTGTAATGAGCAAAAAAAACTTGAGAACAACTGAATCAAAAAAAATATTCACAACAACATTCATCATGTCACTAATTTCTTGGTCTTTTTACGGAATATCTTTTGCAATAATTGCATTTGGAACTGGTTATGTCTTGGGAATTTTTGACTCAATCATGGCAGTAATGGGAGCAAATGCTATTGGTAATTTGCCCATCACTGTAGGGGGTTCAGGATTGGCAGAATTTGGAATAGTAGCATATTTGACAAATCAGAATCCATTTGATATCACTGTTCTTGAAGAAAATTCGATATGGAATGCGGTAATTGGATGGAGAATTGCTACTTACTATGTACCAATTGCAATAACATGGCTATTGCTAGTTAAATTAGCATTGAGTAAATTGGATAAAACAGAAACTACCTAAACTAACTGGCATTAAAAAAGATTAAATCACTACAACAAAATAATACCAAAAATCTGTATAAGAATTGCTGCAATTGCAAATATTACAAGTTTCATTCCAAATTTCATAATTTGTAATTAATTTTCATATAGTATAAGGATTTCAGCAATAGAAAGCACTTTATCTTTTAAAGAATTTTTTGAATTATGGATTTTAAAGAAAAAATTGTTCTAATCACTGGAGCCTCATCAGGAATAGGACGTGCATCAGCGGTCAAATTTGCAAAGAAAGGAGCAAAAATAATTTTGGTTTCCAGAAACAAGAAAAAATTAGAGCAAGTTGAATCAGATCTAAATAAAATAGCCAGTTCAATCCTGGTATGTCAGTGTGATGTTTCTGATAAAACTCAAGTTCAAAATATGGCAAAAACAGTATTAGAAAAATTTGGATCTGTAGATTTTTTAATAAACAATGCTGGTTTTGCAATTTATGATTCAGTTGTAAATTTGACTATAGAAGAGATTGAATCCCAAATGTCTACAAACTATTTTGGGATGGTCTATTGTATCAAAAACTTTCTTCCCTCGATGATTCAAAAAAAATCTGGCCATATTGTAAATGTTGCATCAGTTGCAGCTAGCTTCGGATTGCCAGGTATTGCGCCATATTGCGCGTCAAAATTTGCTATGCTAGGATTTTCAGAAGGTCTCAAACATGAACTAAAAGGAACAGGAGTGGGAATTACAGTAGTTAGTCCAATCATGGTTAGAACAAATTTCTTTGATCATCCTTCTTTTGAGTGCATGCCAAAATATTCACCCACATCTCTAAGTGCAGACACAGTTGCAAATGCTATACTAAAGGCAGCAAATTCCCCTAGATTAGAAATTATAGTTCCTTCTATAGTTAGGGGTGCTGTATGGATGAAAACAACTTTCCCATATCTGATAAATCCAATACTAGGCTCAGCATTTAGTAAACAATTAAACAAAAAGGAACAAAATTAGGTTATTCTTCATCCATCTCTGCTGATTCGCTAGAACCCACATCTAACAATTCTAAAGATTTTAGATCAAATTGATAGATAGCTGCCATCTCTATCTCCTTTTCTTTCTGCAAATACTCAGTAACTTTTTTACTTAAAGGAGCTTTGTGTTGGTCAAAAGTAAATTCATAGACTACACCTCTTTCCAAATCTGACGCTTTAATTTTTTTAGGTAAATCCATTGTAACAATATGTCGTCCATCTTCTACTGGATCATATAATTGGGTGTCTATTTTATTATCAGCATCATAAATTTCTAAAATATATCCAGTTCTCTTTAACTCTTCAGGTTTCTTGAACTTTGCATTTTGAATTTCATCAGAAACCCACTCAGGAATTTCATCTTTCTTTTTTACCATAAATACCAGCTCTAGCTTAGCTCTTTTTCTTTTTTACTTTTTTGCCACCATTCTAGATAATCATCTTGCTTATCTTCTCTTGTTCTCTCTTTTTGATTCAATCTATAACGAATATCTGAAACTTCTTCTCTTGTTGCATACAATCCACATCGATTACATACAAAATTCCTTCTGTTTTTCTCATCCATTTTCATTGGAAATTCTATCTCATCAAATAATTTGAATAAATCATCCCTTTGTCGGTCCTCCTCCGGAGTATCAGCTTCATATTTTTCTTGAATTTTCTTTTTTTCTCTTGCAGTACATTCAGGACAGTTGGGCACTGTTGATCTGGCTTAATTTTTTCCATAAAAGCCTTCCCACCTAAACTTTGATCGACGATGAAAAGGTCTGACACGCGGATTTTATCGTCATCCCTTTCGGTCAGTTCGCCCATCGAACTCCCGCGTGCCAGATAATTAAAATTCAAAAAATAATCCTTTATCTCTTTTCTTCTAGCATCTCAGAAGCAATTTTGGCTGTATTTTCTGCTCCATTTGAAACAAAATTATGAGAAAAGTCAGATAAACTACCCTCAAAATCCTCATATTTTTCTTTAATTTTCTGAATTCCTACAATAACCTGGTTTGTTTTTTTGGCTAAAATACCCAGATTTTTATTTTCAGCCCACTTGATATTATTCTCATGTTCATCATAAATGGGAATTCCAATTATTGGCTTAGATTTTCCGCCAAGTATTTCACCCATTACGGTATGAGATCCATTTACCACGGCATATTTACATAAATTTAGAACTTTTTCTTTTTCTTGTTCGGAAAGGAAACCGACATCAATTTGTATCCAATCTATTTTTTTTTCATAAGCCTCAGAAATACTAAATCTTTTACCATCTCTACTTAAAACAGAATCTATAGTTGGATCATCTCTAGCATGAGAAATTATTCTTTTTTCATTTTTCATTTCATTTTTATGAAAAACTTTCTCATATCTTTCCCCTGTCCCATCATTAGTTGATTTATTACCAGTTCTCATCCAATAACCAAAATCAGAATTCTCGATAATTTTTTCTAGATCTGAAGAAGAATCTTCTTTAGCAATTTTTTTCCTCGTAAAATGACCCACATAAGTAACTTTTTTCATTACCTGTTTGTTGAAATTCAAATTCAAATCACATAATGTATAGGGTGGTGGAGAATCCGCTACAATAATTTTATCAGCCTTAGCAATTTGTTTTGCAATAAAATAAAGTGAAGGATAAAAATAAGATCTTGATTTGTATAATTTGGGTCTATACTGGTTTGTAATGAAAAGACTTGGAATTTCTCGGTTTTTAGCCAAAATATTAGATCCCATATCTCCATCATTAATTACCAAATCAAATTTTTCTTTATTGTACAACTTTCTTTCTTCTCTAAGATAATCAGCAATCTGATTTACAAGGGGGGGATTTTCTCTAACCGGTAGCAGAAAATTTAGAATTGACAAGGAAACACTTGGACCGTTTTTTCCATCAATTGGAGTAGGCATCAAAATATTATGAATTCTTTCTTTTTGATCAGGAAATTTTCTTAATAATTTCTCAAATACATGATCCTTACTGGAAAAATGTACTTCAATCTTATCTTTCATGTTATTAGCAAAAGCATCATGGAATCTCATCATACGTGAATAATGCCCACTTCCCCATGGATAGATAAACTCACCAATTTTGTACATGTAAAGAAATCTTCTAATGCCGTTTAAATTCTCAGTGATTTTGTTCTAAAGAATCTAAAATATCGTGCACATTATTTGGACCAACGGTCACGTTTACTGTTTTCTTGGTTTTTAGGGCTGATTTTACATCTTTTTCAGAAATTTTTCTGATTTCTTTAAAATCAAGTTTAATGATTTTACTTATTTTTGGTATTTGTGTTTCTAATCCTATTTCTTTTGCATCTTCATACAATTCAGTACCTACCCCACTTAGAGGAATTATTGGGAGTCTATTATTTTGGAAAATATTCTTCATGGAAGATTCTGAAATATTTTGAGAAAATATCAAGGGTGAAAATCCTAATGAAACATACGTCAAATTATTTTCCTTAGCTTCATGCAGCATAACCTCCGTTACGGTATTTAGGAAAACATGGTAATTCTTTGTTCCAGTAAAGAATGGTTTTATTTCAAAGAAATCTATCTCAATTTTCTCTTTTAGCATCCTTGGAATAATTTGATTAATTGTTTTTACTAAATCCAATAGTTCAGATTTTTTTCGATAACAAACTATGATTTTTGTCTCATAGCCTTGTTTTATGGTCTCATAACATGCTATGGCAGACAATTCGTCATGAACACTACAAATGGTATTTTGCTTTGGGGAATTGAATGGTATTCCTCCATGTCCTTTATCAGTAAAAATACAGATGTATGCATTATTTTTGGTCAAATAAGTATAAAGTAATTTGTCGTAATCTTCATCTGTTCCCGGTCTTGCTCCTAAACTGGATTTTTCGTCAATTATAGAAGAAGTGGCAGCAATTTCAACATCTTTTGTAAAAAATCCTTTTGAAGAACCCTCCACTTTCACTAAAAATTTTTCTCCCTTTAACAACAAATTTCCTCCTATGGAAGTAATTTCGGAAATAATTGTCTTGAAATCATTTCTAACTTGTCTGGCAATTGCTACTTTTTCAATTCCAAACAGCAAATTTATTGCCGAAGATGCAAAAACAGGATCTCCAGAATTTACTAAAATTACATCACCATCACGTTTAATGGATTTGAATTCTTGATTCCTAATTTTTAAAATTTTTTTAATATTTGAAATCAGATGAGGAATTTTATTCTTCGAAAATATTGTTGGAAAGACTACAACATATGATACTTCATTCATCTTTTTTATTTTGAAAATTACTTGTTTATAATTTAGGACAAAATCGGGTAATCAATATAAAACAACTAGCATTGAAACAAAGTATGCCTAAATTTTCACAAAAAGAGCTTGATGAAATTAATCCTAGTCTAAAAACTGCCGAGGATGCTTTGAATTGGGCATCTGAGAATTTACATCCCAAAGTTGCTAAGGCATCAAGCTTTGGTGCTGAAGACTCATTGTTGATTGATATGATGACAAAAATTAATCCTAAATTTCGATTTTTTACCTTAGATACTGGACGATTACCAGAGGAAACCTATGATGTTATGGATCGACTTTCAAAAAAATACAACGTTAACTTTGAGGTAATGTTTCCTGATGCAAAAGAAGTAAAAGAGATGGTCGAATCAAAGGGAATTAATCTATTTTATGATACTATTGAAAACAGAAGGCTTTGTTGTGGAATTAGAAAAGTCAAACCACTCCGAAAGATGCTTTCTACTTTAGATGGTTGGATTACTGGAATTCGAAGAGATCAAACATCTACTCGAGAAAATGCAAAGATGCTTGAAATTGACGAAAAATATGATGGAATAGTGAAAGTTAACCCAATACTTGATTGGACCTGGGACCAAGTTTGGAAGTATATCAAGGAAAATAATGTGCCTTATCACTCACTTCTTGACAAAGGATATCCAAGTATTGGATGTGAACCATGTACTAGAGCCATTAACGAAGGTGAAGATTTAAGAGCGGGTCGCTGGTGGTGGGAAAATGATGACACAAAAGAATGTGGATTACACATGCCTGAAGGAGTATAATCATGAGTGAACAGATTAAACCCCACGGTGGAGTTCTGATTAATAGAATAAACAAAATTGATGCATCTGGAATGCATTCAATTTCAATAACTGAAGATCTTGCAAATGATGTCGAAAACATAGCTGACGGAATCTTTAGTCCTTTAGAAGGATTTCTGGGACAACAAGATTTTGAAAGTGTAGTATCAAAAGGAAGACTGGCAAACGGTTTAGCATGGACAATTCCCATAGTTCTGGATGTGGATGAATCAACTGCAAATAAAATGAAAGAAGAGGGAGATGTTTTATTAAAAAATCACCAAGGATTAGGTGTTGCAGTTTTACATGTAGAAGAAATTTTTGCTTTCGATAAAGAAAAAACTGCAAATGGGGTTTATGGTACCAATGATACTTCACATCCAGGTGTAGCAAAAACTATGTCCATGAAAGATTTCCTTGTTGGAGGAAAAATTGATTATATCCAAAGACCTGAGGAGTCAGAAATCAGAAAAAATAGACTAACTCCATTACAAACTAGAGAATCATTTTCACAGGCTGGATGGAAAACAATCTGTGCATTTCAAACAAGAAATCCTCCTCACGTTGCTCATGAGATGTTACAGAAAACATCAATCACAACAAGAGATGGAGTATTTGTAAACCCAATAATTGGTAAGAAAAAATCTGGTGACTTTGTTGATGAAGTAATAATAAAGTGCTATGAAACAATGATTCAAAACTATTATCCTGAAAACAGATGTAAACTAGGAACATTGCATACAGAAATGAAATACGCAGGTCCCAAAGAAGCCATTCATCATGCAATAATGAGACAAAATTATGGATGTACTCATATTATTATTGGCAGAGATCATGCAGGAGTTGGGAAGTTCTATGATCCTTTTGCAGCTCAAAAAATATTTGATGATTATCCTGAATTAGAGATACAGCCAGTATTTTTCCCAGCATTTTTCTATTGTAAAAAGTGCCTCACATATACAAATCCAAAGGCTTGTCCTCACGGTGATGATGCAAAAGAGCAAATTAGTGGAACTGCATTAAGAGAAATGATCCAAAATGGTCAAGCACCATCAGAATTTATCTTAAGACCAGAAGTAGCAAAGGTAATTTTGGATTATTCACATCCATTTGTTGACTAGATATTTATTCAATCAATATTGATCCTCTTTATGAGATATCTAATTGCGATTATTATCTTCTCAGGATTTCTTACTCCTGCCTTTGCACAAGAGGATATTAAAAATCCGTCAATTATCATCAATACTAAAGAAATTCCATTTCAGGACTTTAACACAATTTCTCGAGAAGCTATATCATTTGATTTAGAAGAAAGTCATTCCATTAGTTGGAATATTACGATCGACAACAATCTTGAATATGCAAATCCTGACGGCAATGCTGTTTTGAAGGTTTATGATAAAAATTCTGATAAATTCATTGAAGTAGGAATGGGTGCACCTCCTGATGAAAAATTTTGGGTTGCAGTAAATACTGAGAAAGAAGGATATGTAGTGGTACAAAGTGATCTTGAACGTGGTTGGTTTCCTGCAGCTAAAGTTGCCCTATCATATACAGAAAGAGGAGGCTTAACCGTAAACAACGGAGCAAGAATTACAGTATCTAGCCTCAACATTGGCTCATTTGAGGTTGGTTCTTACTCAGTTCATGGAATGGAAGGATCAACTGATCCTCCTGCAGTAAAATCGGGTACTATGATAGTTGAATTCCTTTCTGGAGATCCTTCACAAAATGTATTTGCTCTATTTCCATTTTATCTTGCAGCAGGCATAGGAACTCTAGTTGGCGTTTTGTTTTTGACTAAGAGACGTTCTTAGTAGAATAATATTTGCAGTTTTTTTTAATTTTGCAAACATCACACATGGGGGATATGGGTTTACAAATATTTTGTCCATACATTACAAATGTGTCATTTATTTCAAGCCAAAACTTTTTAGGAATTTTCTTCATCAACTCCATTTCTGTTTCTTCTGGAGTCTTAGTTTCAACTAATCCTAATCTATTTGATATTCTATGAACATGAATGTCAACAGGTATAGCTGGTTTATCAAAAGCATAAACTAAAACACAATTTGCAGTTTTTCTTCCTACCCCGGGAAGCTCAACTAATTTTTCAAGATTATCTGGAACCTTTCCTTCATATTTAGAATCAATAATTTTTGCAACCTCGATGATTCTTTTAGCTTTAACATGATAGAATCCAATTGATTTAATTATTTTTTCAACATCCTTTAATTTGGCATTTGCTAAATCTCTAGAATTTTTATATTTAGAAAATAACACTTTAACAACTTTGGTTGTGCTTTCATCTTTTGTTCGTGCCGATAAAATTGTTCCAATTAGAATACTAAAAGGCCCACCAGTTTCAGCCTCATGAAGTTCTCTAAGTGCAGTCATTCTAGGAGGATTAACTGAATTCATAGTCTTCATCATTCCTTGTAAGATACGTTTCATTTCTAACTGATTTTTTACGTACAAGTATTATATCTGTAA